>CAYVKQ010000370.1:0-3301 GCA_964451945.1 uncultured Lentisphaerales bacterium | reverse complement strand
GGCGTCGTGCCGGCGGTCGCTCCAGCGCCTCCCTGCGCATCAAGCGCCTGGATCTTGGCGGCGCCGGTGGCGCAGTCGATCGTGACGGTTGTAGCGGCACGTTCGGCTGTCGGATTTTTGAAGACGATCGTCTTCTGGTAGCGTCTGGCGACAGGAACCGATTTCCACGCGGATACGCTATGTTTCAGGCTTTCGGGAAAGACCCAGTAGCCAGTGAAGGTTTCCTGCTCGTAGCCGTTCTTCCGCAGACGCAGTTCCGGTATCCTGAGGGAGATGAAATCATTATTCGAGCTGAAGACGAAGGGGGAGTCCTTGGGGAGATAGAACTGCCAGTCCCCCTTCCCGAAAAGGGCGCCGAAGTTCCTTTTGCGGCCACGAGCCATCCGAACCGTGAGGTTCAGCGGCGTCGTGCCCAGCCGCCGCTCGCCACCCGCCACTTGCCGGGCGAAGACCTCGGCGCCCGCCGGATCGGAGTGGATGACGAAAGTGAAGACCTCCCCGGCATTGCGGACCAACGGTTTCTGAAACCTGTCGGGCGACTGTCGCCAGGTCTGGCAACCAAGAATGCCCAGAAGCGCCAGCAGGACAAAGGGCACTCGAAGATTCCGCATGTTCATCTTCCCCCGACTGTTCCTAGAAACGGTATCCCGCCGAGAAGGAGAAGTGGGGCTTCCCCTTCTCGTTCTGCCGATCCCCCTCGAGGGTCTTGATGGGCGTGGCGACGTCGAACCGCACGGGGAACTCCTCCGCCTGGATCAGCACGCCGATGCCCCAGTTGCTGACGGGCCCCTCGCCCGAATAGGCATAGGATTCCAGGCTCACATCGCCGACATCGTAGTAGACGGCGAGATCCAGCCAGCGGATCAGCGGCACCCGGTATTCCGCCGTGGCCCACCAGGCGCTCTGGCCGCCCATGGGGCGCCCGGCCTCGTCCAGCGGGGAGACGGAGTGATACTCGAAACCCCGCAAGTCGCGGCTTCCACCCAGATAGTCCCGCAGCGGCAGCGCGACCGCGTCCGAGTCGCCGTATGGATCCACGCTCTTCACGCCGCCGCGGAGACTCAGCACGTGCCGGAAGAAGGGGCTCAGGAAGAGACTGGCGCCGGCCTCGGTCTGGACGACATCCGTATCGCCGCCCAGCGCCTGGCTGCCGAGGCTGACGCTGCCGCGCAGGCGCACGCCGCGCGTGGGCCGGATCACACGGTCGGTGTAGTCCATGCTCCAGGCGAGAATCCAGGAGGTCACGAACAACTCCTGGTTCGTCACCAGCGAAGGCTGGAGCAGCGGCGCGGCGGCCTCCTCCAGGTTGTAGACATCATACCCGGCGACCGCATAACCGGTGGAGAACATATGGTGGCGTCCCAGCGGATGGCTGACGAGCAGATTGATACCATAGGTCCTCTGGTCGAAATAGTCGCTGATGGTCTCGCTGTCCTCGTAGGAGCCCTGGATGTCCAGGCTCCAGCGGCTGTCGAACAGGCGCGGATTCCGGAACGCGGCGTCGCCCCGGATGGCCTCCGATCCCAGCGTCAGGCCCAGGTTGGCCTGCAGGGCCTCGCCGCGGAACGGCGGCGCCAGCGACAGGCTCTTCTCGATGACATTCAGCTGAAACGCCGCGCCTTCCGATTCCCCGTAGACCACCCCCACCTCGACACGTCCGGTCCGGCGCTCGACCACCTCGACGGCCAGGTCGAAGGCGGGCAGGTCGGCCGCGCCCCGGCAGTTGACCGCGACGCGTGAAAACATCGGCAGCGAGGAGAGCCTCGCCAGCGCCTCTTGAACGGCGTCCGCATCGAAGCGCTGACCCGGCTTCAGCGGAATCTCGCGCAGGATGATCCGATCAGCCGTGTTGGTGTTGCCGGAGATCAGGATCCGCCGCAGCACCGGCCGTGTCCCGGGTGTCGCCTTGAACAGCAGATCGATGCGGGCCTGCGAGTCGTTCCACTCCTCCTGCGCCACCACCGAGGCAAAGGCATGGCCACGGCCATGGTAATACGCCTCGAACCGCTGCACCGCCTCCTGCACCCGGCGGCGTTCGAACCGTTCGCCGGCGTTCACCCCGATGATCCGGCGCAGCGCCGCCTCGGACGGCAGGTCAACGGCATCGAGCCGGATATACCCCACCCGATAGACCGGCCCCTCGTTCAGGATCGGCCAGGTCAGGCGGAACCCGTTCAGGGCCCTGACCCACTCCAGCACCGGCTCCCCGACCTCCGCGGCCGCATGCCCCCGCTGATGGTAGCTGGCGGCCAGCGCGTTCCGGTCCCTCGCCAGGTCGGCATCCATGACCGCGCCGCGCCCCAGCCAGCGCGACCAGAGACCCGGTCTCGGAGACACGCGCAGGGTGCGCTCCAGCTCGGCCGCGCCGATCGCCCGCCGGCCGCTGAAGCGCACCTCCTTCAGCCGGCCCTGGCGGCCTCGGTCGATCCGCAGCAGCAGATTCTGCCTGCCGCTGCGCAACGGCTCGCGCCGCCATTCCACACGCGCCTGCGGGTAGTGGCGGCGACGGCAGGCATCACGGATGCGGGCAGCCGCGGCATCTGCCGTCTTGTCGTCCAGCGGCGTCCCCACCGGCACCGCCGCCAGTTCGATGGCCTTCGCGCGTGAAAAAGGCATCGCACCCTCGAAGCGGATTTCAACGAGCGGCTCCGCCGCGGCGGCCACCGTTGCCGCGATCAAAAGGGAAAGGGTTGCCCCCAGAGGGGACAACCCTTTCGACCTGGCGTTTCCGCCCGACATCGTCTTAGAACTCGAACGCCGCGATGGCGCGCCCAAGCACCGTCTCCTCGGTCGAGATTGCGACACCGGCGTTGACGAAGACGCGCTGCTCGGCGAGCTTGCCAATGCCGAGCTGGTGCGTCGCGTTCACGCCCAGCGCGCCTTCGCTCTCGTAGAAGCCAACGCCTGCGTTGACCACCGTCTTGCCAGGAGCAGAGGGCGTCGCCAGCGTGGCCAGCGTCGCCGCCGCCGCGACACCGCTGTAGGCCTTGTCGCGGTACTCATGCACGCGCTCATCCAACTCGCCGATCGCCGCGCGGTTCTCCATGATCATCGAGCGGTTCTGGTTGATCATCGCCCGGTTCTTCGCAATGTTGGCCGCATTGCGACGAACCTGGCTCTGGACCCCGTCGAGCTGATTCTTGTTGACCGCATCGGTTCCATTCTCGCCCGGCGCCACGTTGGTCACGCGACGCTCGGCGCCAGGGGCGCCGACGCTGACGGTGTTGTCCTCGGACGCCACGCTGCCGCTGCCGAGCGCGACACTGTTGGCGCCCTGCGCCACCGCGCCGTTGCCGATGGC
>CAYVKQ010000369.1:0-3302 GCA_964451945.1 uncultured Lentisphaerales bacterium | reverse complement strand
TCGACCGTGTAGGTCTTGTGGTCCCAGCCGGGCCAGGGGCAGCGGGTCTTGCTGGGCTTGTTGCCCAGGTAGGTCCAGGTGTTGCCGCTGGCGGCGACGGGCTTCGGGGAGCCCATGAAGGCGTAGGCGCATTCCAGGATATGCACGCCGATGTCGATCATCGGGCCGCCGCCCTGCAGCGCCTTCTGGCCGAACACACCCCAGTTCGGGATGCCGCGGCGGCGCAGCGCCTGGCACTTGACGAACATGATCTTGCCGAACTGCCCCTTGTTGCGGGCGGTGATCAGCGCGGTGGTCTTCGGGTGGTAGCGCCACTGGAAGCCGACGGACAGCTTGACCTTGCCCTTCTTCGCCGCCGCGATCATCTTCTCGCACTCGGCGGGGTTCATGGCCATCGGCTTCTCGACAAAGGCATGGCAGCCGGCGTTGCAGGCGTCGACGACCGGTGCGCAATGCACGCCGTTCGGCGTGCAGACGTCGACGGCGTCGGGCTTGATCTTGCGCAGCATTTCGTTCCAGTCGGTGAAGAGCGCCTCCTCGGGCACGCCCCAGGTGTTCTTCATAATGTCCAGACGGTCGCGCTTGATGTCGACGCCCGCGACGATTTCGACCTCGGGGATCTCCTTGTACGCGGCCAAATGGGTCTGGGCGATGCCGCCGCAGCCGACGATCGCGACACGGAACTTCTTGCCCTTGTACGCCTTGGCAGGGCCATCGATCTTGGTGGATACGCTTTCAGCCATGGTAGTGTCCTCGCTGTTTGTAGCCCCCGCCGAACCCGGCGGGCGCTGGAAAACTCGTATTCCGTCAATATAGCACAAGTCCGTCGCAGCGCCAATCGGAAACTTTGGCGATTTGCGCTTTGGCGCTTTGGCGATTTGCGCTTGCGGAACGGCGGGGCGTTTGTTACAGTTACGGATTCACGGAGGAGAAATGGCAGTCAAAATCAGACTTCGCAGGACCGGGTGCACCAATTGCGCATCGTATCGCGTAGTGGCGACGGACGGGCGGTCGCCGCGCGATGGCAAGTTCCTTGAGCTCCTGGGATGGTACGATCCCAAGCTGAAGGGTACTGATAATTTCAAGCTGGATCAGGAACGCGTCGACTACTGGCGGAGCAAGGGCGCCCAGATGAGCGAGACCGTCGCCAGCCTGGTGCGACGCGCGAAACGTGCCGCCGTACAGGCCTGAACGCCCCCTTCCGGGCGGGGATCGGACGGACATGGCGCCCCCCCTGCGCATCGATGTCATCACCGTTTTTCCCGGCATGCTGGACGGGTTTTTCGCCGAGAGCATGATCCGGCGGGCGGTGCGCTTCGGGGCGGTCGACGTGAAAACGGTCGATCCGCGCGACTTTTCGCAGGATGCCCGCCGCACGGTGGACGACCGGCCGTACGGCGGGGGGCCCGGGATGATCCTGCAGCCCGGGCCTCTGTTTGAGGCGGTCGAGGCGGTGCGGACGCCCCGGGCACGGGTGATCCTGATGTCCCCGTCGGGGCGCAGGTTCGACCAGGCCGAGGCGCGGCGGCTCGCCAGCGAGCGCCACTTGGTCTTTGTCTGCGGCCACTACGAAGGCGTGGACGAGCGGGTGCGCGAGGCTCTGGCGACCGACGAATTGTCGATCGGCGACTATGTGCTGACCAACGGCGCGCTGCCGGCGGCGGTCGTCATCGACGCGGTGGTGCGGCTGCTGCCCGGGGTGCTGGGCGGCGGCGCGGAGGCGACGCGGGACGAGTCCTTCACGGACAACCTGCTGGAGTATCCGCAGTACACCCGCCCGCCCGAGTACCGCGGGATGCGGGTGCCGGAGGTGCTGCTCGCCGGCGACCACGGCGGCATCGCCGCCTGGCGGCGGCGCGAGGCGCTGGACAGGACGGCGCGGCGGCGGCCCGATCTGCTCGCGGAGCGGCGGGCCGGGGACGCGGCGCGCGAAGGGACCGATTTGCTGAACGAGGAGAAATGAGATGATTGCGATTGACAAGATCAACAAGGAAAACCTGAAGGCCGACGTGCCCGAGTTCAAGGTCGGCGACAGCGTGCGGGTGCATGTCAAGATCAAGGAGGGCGACAAGGAGCGCGTGCAGGTTTTCGCCGGAACGGTGATCGCCCGCGACGGCGGCGCCGCCGCCACCTCGACATTCACGGTCCGCCGCATTTCGTTCGGCGTCGGCGTCGAGAAGGTCTTCCCGATCCATTCGCCCTTTGTCGAAAAGGTCGAGGTTGAGCGTTCGGCCAAGGTTCGCCGGGCCAAGCTCTACTACCTGCGCAACCTCACCGGCAAGAAGGCCCGCCTGCGCGAGGGGTGAACCGATGACGCGGACGGTAGGGCGCGGATGAAGCGTGCGGCCGCACAGGTCTGCCGGGACGCGCCGCCCGTGGCTCCAGCCGCCGACATGCTGGCCGGCGAACGGCCCTGGTGGCGTTCCTTTCCGGGTCGCGTCCTAGCGGGAGTGGACGAGGTCGGCCGGGGGCCTCTGGCCGGACCGGTCTGCGCGGCCGCCGTGGTTCTGCCGCCACCGGTGGCCGAGAGCGTGTATGCGGGGGCGCTCGCCGGATTGACCGACAGCAAGCAGCTCTCTCCCGCCCGCCGCGAGGCGTTCTACGAGGTTCTGGCACACATCCCCGAGGCTGTGATCGGCGTCGGCTGGTGCAGCGCCGCCGAGATCGACGAGCTGAACATCCTCTGCGCCACCCATCTGGCCATGCGCCGGGCGGTGGAGGCGCTGCCAGTGCGGGCCGACCATGTGTTCGTCGACGGCCTGCCGGTGAAGGGTCTCCCCTGTCCGTCGACGGCGATCGTCAAGGGCGACGCCAAGAGTCTCCTCGTTGCGGCCGCCAGCGTGGTCGCCAAAGTGCTGCGCGATCGCTACATGCGCGACCTCGACGTCCGCTTTCCCCGCTACGGCTTCGCCGCGAACAAGGGATACGGCGCGGAGGGGCACGTAGCCGCGCTCTTCCGCTATGGCCCCTGCCCCGAACACCGCCGCAGCTTCCGCCCCGTCCGGGACTCCCTGCAGTTTCTCCCGGGATTGGTATCGTAGTCCGCCGCCCGATGCGCCAGCCCCAGCAGCGCGGGACCTATGGGACGGCGCAAGCTGACGCGACTATCAGTGTGCCGTGCAACGTCGGCCCCACTGGGTGGCGTGCTTCCCTCGGCGCATCATCAGAATTTCTTGCCGACCGAGAAGGCGAGCAGGTGGGCGTCGCCGTTCTCGAACTTCACCGGCGTGCCCGTGTCGGGCGCCGAGAAGTGCGTCGTCTTGACGATCAGATAGGTGTACCCCGCCTGCAGCGTCCAGTCG
>CAYVKQ010000368.1:2490-3311 GCA_964451945.1 uncultured Lentisphaerales bacterium | reverse complement strand
CCACTGGCCGTCGGCGTCCTGGTAGGCGCGGACCTTGACCGCCTGCAGGTCGCTGCCGGCGTCGGGCTCGGTGAGCACCATGGCGCCGGTCCACTCGCCGCTGGCCATGCGCGGCAGGTACTCCTGCTTGATCTCCTCGCTGGCGAAGGCGTTGATCGTTTCGGCGATCCCCTGCAGACCGTAGAGGTTCATCAGCGAGGCGTCGGCGCGGCTGACGATGTCGTTGGACATGGTATAGAGGAGGTGCGGGCCGTTGAGGCCGCCGAAGCGGTAGGGGAGCGTGAAGCCCATGGCGTCGGCCTGGCCGAGGAGACGGAGCGCCTCGGCGATCCCCGGCGCGTAGGTCACGGAGCCGTCGGGGTTGAGCGTGTTGCCGACGGTGTCGGTCTCGGCCGCGGTCGGCGCCACCCGCTCGCCGGCGATCTCGCCGATGACGGAGAGGATGCGGCGGTAGTTGTCGCGCGCCTCGCCGGCGTCGGCCGGGGCGCAGTCGACGGTCTTGGCGAAGCGGAATCCCTCTTCGCGCAGGGTCGCCACGCGCGCCAGGTCCATGTGCTCGAAAAGGAACTGGATGTCTTCGTTATCGGTGAAAAAGTTCGCCATGGTGGGTCATCCCTTGTTGTCGCTGGTGCTCGTTGAAACGGGGGCTCAGGCATTGGCCGCGCCCGCGGCGGCCTGCTCGATGGAGGCGCCGGAGCGGATGGTTTTGATCAGTCTGGGAATGACCTCGTTGAGGTCGCCGACGATGCCGTAGTGCGCAACGCCGAAAATCGGCGCGTCCTTGTCGTTGTTGATCGCGAGGATCTTGGCCGACTCCTGCA
>CAYVKQ010000368.1:0-2451 GCA_964451945.1 uncultured Lentisphaerales bacterium | reverse complement strand
CTGGTGGTCGTGGTCGACGTAGCCCAGGTCGACGGCGGCGCGGCTGCCGCCGACGGCGCCGCCGAGGATGTTGGCGAGGTCCCAGACCAGCCGGAAGTTCTCGCGGCTGCCGACGCCCGCCCCGCCGGCGACGATGATGCGCGCCGCCTTGAGGTTGACCTTCCTGGGGCGGCGCTGCGATTCGAGCACCTCGGTCGGCAGGTCGAGGCCGGCGAGGCCGACCGGCACGCGGACCGTTTCGCCGTGGCGGGCGGGGTCGGCCGCCGGCAGCCGCATCACCCCTTCGCGCACGGTCGCCATCTGCGGCCAGCGGCGGGGGTTGACGATGGTGGCGATGATGTTGCCGCCGAAGGCGGGGCGGATCTGGAACAGCAGGTTGGGGACCTTCTCCTTGGTCTGCGGGTCGGCGTGGTCGCCGATCTGCAGATCGGTGCAGTCGGCGGTGAGGCCGCACTTCATGGCCGAGGCGACCGTCGGCGCGAGGTCGCGCCCCATGGCGGTCGCGCCGAAGAGGCAGATCTGCGGCTTGCGGGCGGTGATCAGGTCGCAGACGACGCGGGCGTAGCTGGCGGTCTGGTAGTGGGCGAGCGCGGCGTCCTCGGCGAGATAGACGCGGTCGGCGCCGTGTTGCACAAGCGTCTTGCACAGGGGGGCGACGCCGTGGCCGAGCACCACGGCGGCCAGCGGCACCTGGAGCCGGTCGGCCAGCTCGCGTCCCTTGCCGAGCAACTCCAGCGGTACGTCGGAGAGGTGTCCCGTCTCCTGCTCCGCAAACACCCAGACTTCGCCTTTTCGGTTCATCTCAATCATGGCAGGGGATTCCTCTCTCTTCAGCCGATCGTGTGTTCCTCGATCAATTCGCCCACCAGCCGGGCCACGCCCGCGTCGGTGGGCGGGAACTCCTTGTAGTCGCCGCCGGCCAGCACGATGGACTGGATGCGGTTGACCTTCGTCGGGCTGCCGGCGCTGCCGCACCAGGAGAGGTCGGCCGCGATGTCGTCGAGCGTCCACTGCGTGATCAGCAGTCCCTGGCGCTCCAGCTCGGCGCAGCGGCGCGCGGTTTCGGCCGCCTTGGCTTCGGGGGCGGCGTCGGCGAGGGCGGCGTCGACCGCCTTGGCGACCTCGACCGGGGCGCGGGCCTTCTTGACCTTCAGCGCCTTGCGCAGCGCCTGCGGCCGCGGCAGGTTGGCGGTGTCCATGACGGTGAAGAGCGCCGGCAGGCGCGCGCGGACGACCTCGTAGCCGTTGCCGATGTTGCGGCGGACGCGCGCGGTGCGGTCGTCGATCTCGATCGTTTCGAGGTAGGTCACCAGCGTGAAGCCGAGCTTCTCGGCGAGCTGCGGGCCGACCTGCGCCGTGTCGCCGTCGATCGCCTGGCGGCCGCAGAAGACGAGGTCGGGCTGAAGCTTGCGCACCGCGCACGAAAGGATGTAGCTGGTGGCGAGGGTGTCCGAGGCGGCGGCGCGGCGGTCGGTCACCAGCACCGCGCGGTCGGCGCCGCGGCAGAGGGAGTCGCGCAGCACGTCGCATGCGGCGGGCAGGCCCATGGTGAGGACGGCGACGCTGCCGCCGTGGCGGTCGCGCACGCCGAGGGCCGCCTCGAGCGCGTTCAGGTCTTCGGGGTTGAAGATGGCCGGCAGGGCGGCGCGGTTGACGGTGCCGTCCTCCTTCATCGCCTGGCCGGTGATCCGTTTGGTGTCCGGCACCTGCTTGACACACACGACGCAGTTGTATCCCATGGTACTCTTCTCTCCTGGATTCGACACTCTCGCGAGGTGCGTCCGGGGGGCGGGCGCGCCTCTTTCCTTCGGCCCGGAACCTTCAGTCCCGCCCCATCAGGCACACCCACTCGGCCTCGGCTGCGATCTCCGCGCCCACGTAGGCCTTGCCGCGCTGGCGCAGCAGGCGGGCGGTGGTCTTTAGGTATTCGATCTCGAAGCGGATCGTCTCGCCGGGGCGGACAGGGCGGCGGAACTTGGCGTTGGAGACCGTTCCCAGCAGGATCGTCTTGGAATGGGCCAGGTCGCTCTCGACCACGCCGGCACCGCCGCACTGGGCCATCGCCTCGATCAGCAGCACCCCCGGCACAACGGGAAATCCGGGGAAATGCCCCTTGAAGAAGTAGGCGTCGGCGGGAAAGGTGTATTCGCCGACGCAGCCGTCCTTCCGCGCTTCGACCAGGCGGTCGAGAAAACGAAACGGCGGGCGGTGGGGGAGCAACTCTTCCAAGGTCTTTGTCATGATCCCTCCTTACGCCTCCTCGAAACGCCGGAAGACCAATGCGCCGTTGTGTCCGCCGAAGCCGAGCGAGGTCGAGACCGCGGCGCGCATTGGCGCGGCGACGCCGACGTTCGGCACATAGTCGAGGTCGCAGGCGGGATCGGGGGTCTCGTAGTTGATGATGCTGTTCAGGATTTTCTGTTCACTCTTTGTCTTCGCCCCGGGACGACC
>CAYVKQ010000367.1:0-3334 GCA_964451945.1 uncultured Lentisphaerales bacterium | reverse complement strand
GGCGGTGTGCTGGCGGCGGGATTCTTTCTCGGCAGTCCGGAGGCGACCGACGCCGGGATCGTGCCCAACATCTGGATTCGGGCGCTCGTCGGCGATTCGCCATCGGCCCTGCTGACGCTTCTGGGGCGCGCCGGGGCTGACGTGCCGGGATGGTTGAGCGCCGTCTGGCCGGTCTGGACCAACTTCTTCGCCTCGCTGACGGGGGCACTGATGTATTTCGCGACCCTGACAGAAGTCCCGATCCTGCGCGGCCTCATCGACAGCGGGATGGGCCAGGGCCCGGCGCTGGCGCTGCTGCTGGCCGGCCCGGCGCTTTCCCTGCCGAGCATGCTGGTGATCAACTCGATTCTGGGTCCCAGGAAGACTCTGACCTTCGTCGGGCTCGTGGTGATCATGGCGACCGTTACGGGGATCATGTTCGGCGCAATCGTCAACTAAAGGGAGCATGACATGAGACGAATCCAGGTGCTGGGCACGGGTTGCCCGAAATGCAAGCTGCTGACGGCGAATGCCGAGGCGGCGGTCAAGGCGCTCGGCGTCGAGGCTACAGTCGAGAAGGTCGAGAAGATCGCGGACATCATGAAGTTCGGCGTGATGATGACTCCGGCCCTGGTCGTGGATGGGCAGGTCAAGAGCGCCGGCAAGGTGCTGGGCGCGGAGGACATTAGGAAGTTTCTGGAGTAGTAGAAGAGTGGAATAATGGAATAATGGAATGTTGGGTGGGGGGCATGACAGAACGCAGAAACATCAATCGCGGCTACATGAAGTTGACCGTATGGCAGGATGCCAAGGCGTATTACGTCCTGACGTGTCAGACGTTCCGGACATTTCCATACGAGTTGAAGCGGATAGCGTCACAACAGATCGCCTCAGTGGATTCCATCCAGCGCAACATCGCCGAAGGTTACTGCCGGCGTTCGCTCAAGGAGTACTTGCAGTTCCTCAACATTGCCCTTGGATCGGCGGGAGAGTCGGTGTCTGGCGTCCATGTCTACATGGCTGCGGAACAGATCACGCCAGCTCAGTTCGACGAGTTGGACGCATTGGCCTTCAAACTGGAAAACGGCCTGAAGCGGCTGATTGAGAGCCTCCAGGAAAAGCAACACACCGGCGAGTGGCAAGACAGTTTCGTGATTCGGGAGTCAAACGCGGCCTACGGCAGCGAAGACCGCGAGTGATGCAAGGATTTCCCCATCACTTCATCATTCCATCGCTCCAACATTCCAGTCCCAACCGGAGAAACATGATGAACGAGAAGAGTGCATGTGCATGTGGTGCGGCTCCGAACAACGACAGCGAGAAGAAGGAAGACTCCTCCTGCGGTTGCGGAGGTGGGAGTTGTTGCAGCGGGCCGGGCAAGTGGATTTGGATTGCGCTGGCCGTCGCGGTGGTGGGCGTGCTGATCGCCAAGAACGCGGGCAAGAATCCCGTGGATGCTTCACCAACGGCGGGCGACACGCCTGCGGCGGTGGAGGCGAGCGCCGTGCCGACGACGGCATCGGATCCCGACGCGCAGGGCAAGGCCGTGCCCCGGTTGGTTGATCTCGGGGCCACCAAGTGCATCCCCTGCAAAATGATGGCACCCATCCTGGAGGAGTTGAAGAAGACGTACGCCGGGAGGATGGACGTGCAGTTCATCGATGTGTGGGAGAACCCGGACGCGGGAAAGAAATACGGGATCAACGTCATCCCGACCCAGATCTTCTACGATGCCGCCGGTAAGGAACTGTTCCGACACGAGGGGTTCTTCGGCAAGGACGACATCCTCGCGAAGTGGAAGGAGTTCGGGGTGGACCTGTCGGCTGCCACGGAATGAAAGGTCTGATCGGATGGAACAACTCTTCACAGCACTTTCCCGGGCCGTCGAGGGATCGGCCGGACTGGCGTTGAGCGCCGCGTTCGTGTGGGGTGTACTGAGCATTCTTCTCAGTCCCTGCCACCTGGCCAGCATCCCGCTGATCGTGGGCTTCATCGACCAGCAGGGGCGGATTACCACGCGCCGGGCCTTCACGATCTCGCTTCTGTTTTCGGTGGGGATTCTGATCACGATTGGCGTGATTGGGGCAATAACGGCGGCCGCTGGCCGGATGATGGGTGACGTCGGTCGCTGGGGGAACTACGCCGTAGCCGTCATCTTCTTTGTCGTTGGCCTGTACCTGCTGGACGCCATCCGCCTGCCGATGCCGGGAGCCGCCCAGCCGGGCGTGAAGCGCAAGGGGATGCTGGCGGCCTTTATCCTCGGACTCGTGTTCGGCGTGGCGCTGGGCCCCTGCACCTTCGCCTACATGGCCCCCATGCTTGCCGTGACGTTCAGGTTGGCGGCGACCAATCTGCCCTACGGCATCCTGCTGCTCCTGCTCTACGGCGTGGGACACTGCGGGGTGATCGTGCTGGCGGGCACGTTCACGGAAGTCGTGCAGCACTACCTGAACTGGAACGAGAAGTCCAGGGGCGCGGTGATCCTCAAGAAAGTTTGCGGGGGGCTGGTGCTGCTGGGCGGACTCTACTTGATCTACACGGCGCGGTGACTTCGTCACGCCTGCCGAGCCGGGCGTCACGACGTCACCTTTCCCCCGTTGACACCACCTCAGCCCTTTGCTATATTTCGCCACATGACGAAGTAATCAAGCGCCTTCCGTGAAGGACGAGTGACATGTTTACGCTCAACAACTTGACGACAGCCGGTAAATTCTTCCTGCTCATTGCCGGCGAACTGATTGCCATCTTCATTGTGGTGGCATTCATCGTCGGCCTGCTGCTGGAGTATCTGCCTCCGTCGCGCATCCGGGCGTTTCTCGCCGGGCGGATGGTGGGCGTGCAGTATTTCCTGGGCGCGGGGCTTGGCGCCATCACGCGTCGGTATCGCCTCGTTCTTTTTCTATGTGGTTTTCAAACGCCTCATCCCGCCCGAGCTGGCCAAGGACTACCTGGCCGGAGCCGTGCTGCTCGGCGCCGCGCCTTGCACCGCCATGGTTTTCGTCTGGAGTCACCTCACGCGGGGCAATCCCGCCCACACCGTGGTGCAGGTCGCCACGAACGACCTGATCATCCTCCCCGCCTTCGTTCCGATTGTCGCGCTATTGCTGGGCGTCGGCGGCATTCAGGTGCCGTGGGATACCTTGTTCCTTTCCGTCGGGCTGTTCGTCGTTATTCCGCTGGCGGGTGGAGTCCTGACCCGCGTGCATGTCATCAAGACCAAAGGGTTGGATTACTTCAACCAAACGTTCATCCCGAAATTCAGCAATTTCACCATCGGCAGAAGAACTCTCGGCCAGGCTGGGTTACGCGAAACAGGAGTTGGAATCGGTGCCGGATGGGGCGAATCTGGGACTGG
>CAYVKQ010000366.1:0-3349 GCA_964451945.1 uncultured Lentisphaerales bacterium | reverse complement strand
GGAGCGCCAGGACCTGGATGGTCTTGCCGAGTCCCATGTCGTCGGCCAGGCAGGCGCCGAACCCGCAGGCGGCGAGCCGGGAGAGCCAGACGAACCCCTCCTTCTGGTAGGGCCGAAGCTCGCAGGTCAGCGAGGCGGGCAGGGAGGGACGCTGGCGGAAGGCCTTGCGGAAATCGGCGATCCGGTCGCGGATCAGCGTCGGAAAATCGAGTCCGTCGCCGCGACCGTCGGCGGGTGCCAGGGAGTCCAGCAGCGGGATGGAGGCGGGCGGCAGGCGGAGCCGCTTCCTGGACACCTCGCCGGCCTGGGCGAGGAGCTCCAGTTGACGGGCCAGGTTCCGGGTCAGGCACAGGTAGCGCCGCTCGCCGAGGGGGACGAACCGCTCGGTGCGTCCGCTGATCCCCGCCAGCAGGTCGGTGAAGGCCATGACCTTGCCGTCGTCGAGGGTGACGTCGCCCCCGATCTCCAGCCAGTAGTCGGCGCCCGCCGCGCTGTTCAACGCATAGGGCGTGCCGCTGCCGGGCCGCACGACTTCGATGGGTTCGCCCTCGGGCCATTCGAGCGGAACCGGGGCGGCCAGTGTATGCACCTCGTCGAGCACCGTCAGGATCTCCTGGAGGCTCTCGATCTCCCAGTGGTTTTCCGTGACCGCCCAGGCGGCGAGGGCGGGGCAGGCCGCCGTGAACGCGGCGAGAGCCTTGCGCTCGCTCTCGATGTCGCGGCAGACCGCCACCGTTTCTCCCGCCAGGCGCGACAGGGTCTTGCGCATGCCGCCGCCCGGCGCGAGGTACAAGGGAAGCTCCGGAACCGGCTGGTTCACGAGGTCGAGATGGAGCAGGCTGCTGACGAACCGGGCGCGCAGGTGCAGATGCACGCCCCCTTCGACATGGCGCGCGTCGACGGACTCGGTATCGAACTCGCCCTTGATCCCGATGACCTGCGCCAGCGGCGCCAGCAGGCGCTTCAGCGCCTCGGCGCCCTCGGCCGGAATGACCAGGCGCTGGTTCCTGCCATAACGGTTTACGATCTCGGACAGGCGCTTGTGCAATGAGCCTTTTTCATAGACCGTGTAGACGTCGTCGCGCTCCTGGACGATCTGCAGATTCTCATAGGCGGAAGGATGCCGCCAGGGCACCCGGACGACCGACTCCCCGCCTTTCTTCCCCGCGCCGATCTCGATCGCGGGCTCGCCCCGTACGATGCGGATCGGAAGCGTGTCGCCGGATCCGGGATACCGCCAGTCGTCGCCCAGAATCTTGAAGACCCGCGGATGATCCGCCAGGGCCGGCACGATGCAGAAGTCCCACTCGGAGCCATAATAGCGATTGGCAAAGTTGCCGGGACGCTGGTTGAACGCGGCGATGACCTTCCGATCCTGCTCGTCGAGCTTGTCGTCATAGGCCCCGCTCTGCAGGTTGTCAAAAAAGAGGTGCCTTCCGCTGCTCCATCGGCCATTCTTCAGACGCTTGCGGAGCAGCGCGGAGACGCGCGTGACGCGCACGTCGTCGGGCTGCCGGGCATCGAGGACGAGCAGCCATTCGAGCACATGCGCGGGTTCGGCAGCCGTTCCGCCGGCCGACGGGGCCTGCGGCAGCAGGTTGGCGATCTCCTGGATCGCCTGCTCCCAGGGGTCGACGATGTGGCTGGTTTCCCAGAGCGGACGCGCCACGCCCGCGTCCGCGACCCGGCGGCAGAGGTCGAGCGCCT
This sequence comes from uncultured Lentisphaerales bacterium, assembly GCA_964451945.1. GTDB lineage: Bacteria > Verrucomicrobiota > Kiritimatiellia > RFP12 > JAAYNR01 > JAAYNR01. Next base: position 1,642 of record CAYVKQ010000366.1, on the reverse strand, counting down.
CCTCGTCGTCCGGCAGGAGCCGGCGCACGCAGGGGACGAGCGAGGCGGCCATCCAGCCGTAGCCGGCCTCATGGGATTGGCGCAACAGCCGCGCGCTGCGCGTGCCGAGCTGACTGTCGAGGCGGTCGTCGGGCAAGAAGAGCGACTCCAGCGCGCCGACATAGGTGTTGAGCACGCCTTCCGGCTCCGCCGACGGCTTCGGGTGGCGGGCCGCTGCGCCGCCCCCTTCGTTGGCGACCCGCTGCAGATCATCCAGGGAGACGGGCATCGCGCCCGCCCGCCGGGGAAACAGCAACTGCGCATCGAAGGCGCGAAGCCGCGCGCGCACGCGGGAGGCCGATTTGTTCGCGCGGATCGCCGCAAGAGTGGCGATCAGGTGGAACGGGCCATGGTTGACCGCGTCGACACCGTAACCGCCCAGGCGGTTTCTCAGCGCCTTGGTGAACAGCTGGTCAGCGCCCGCCGCATCCCCGTCGAGCAGGTGCCGGCAGGCCTCGGGCGCGGACCGCCAGGCCGGATCAGGCGCGGTCGTGGCTAGCGACGCCAGCCCCTCGCGGTTGGCCGTCCAGGTGTGCCAGGCGCAAAGGGCGAGAAACAGGCGGGGTTGCTGAAGGTCGGTCGACGCGGAAAACGACGGTTTGGCGAGGGCCCGTTGCAGCGCCTCGGTCTTTTCGCCGGTCGCCAGGGCGGTGGCCGCGAGGTCGGGAAACAGATACCTCAGGATACGGGGTGCCACGCCGTCCGCCTCGCGAATGATCGATACCAGCCCCACCTCGGCATAGTTGGGCCACAAGGCCAAACCGGTCATGGCGGGCGCGCTCAGTAGAAAGAAGCGCACGTCGTCGAGCCGGTCCTCGAGCAACGCCTGATGGATGAGACAGAGGGGTTTGAGGCGGGACCGGTGGATAAAGGGGAGGGCGGCCTGGGTGCGGGCGTGAAAGCTGTTGTTGAGCGTGTGCTCGATTGCGGCGAGCATCGGCCGGGTCTGCGGTTGAAGGAAGAGACCGCGCTGCACGTCGAGCGGCAACGCGGCGCAGCCAAAGGCGTCCTCGCCGTGGCGACGGACGAGGCCGCAAGTCATCAGACGCGCGAGCGCCGACTCGATGTCGGCTTCCCTGAGCGGACGCGGGAGGCCGTCCACATTGCCCTTCAGCGCGATGAAGAGGGACCGCAGGCTTCCGGGGGCGCTTTGCATGCACAGAAACAGCAGCAGGACGATCTGCCTCTCGAACGGGTTCAGATGGAAGGGCGCAAAATAGGTCTCGGCAGTCATGCAGGACGTTTCTCGCAGGGCCAGGATGCAGGGGGCACGGAAAGCAGAATGGCCGGTCAGACACTCCCGGCGGAACAGAACCGGAATGATAAAACATCAGCCTCATGAATGCAATCGTCCCGCCCGCTTTCCGTCCGGCGACGTTCAAATCCTGCTCGACGCCATCCGGGCACGCGTTCTGCTCGCGCCGTACGCTCCGTTTCCGCTCAAAAGCCCTCTGCCAGATCCCGATGACATCATCTTCCTTGAAGCGGCCAAGGCGCTTGGCGTCCCGCTCGTCACCGGCAACGTCAGACACTTTCCACGCGGAGCCATTGGCCGGATATCCGTGATGCCCCCCGCGTCGTTCCTCGTCGCACTGGCGAACGC
>CAYVKQ010000365.1:0-3353 GCA_964451945.1 uncultured Lentisphaerales bacterium | reverse complement strand
AGTTGAATGTTGGCTGTTGGACGTTCTCCCTCCTCCTCCTCTCCGGCTGCCTCTCTCCACGCCCTGGCGTGGACACCCCGCCATCCGCTGGCGTCACCGTTCTCGGCGTGCAGTACGCCGTCTCGACCGGCGCCGGCACCGGCTACAACACCGTCGAGATCTTCCTTTTCAATCCCGGCCGCCGCGAGGTCCGCTTCACGGGCGGGACGCTCGACGGACAGGATTTGCCGTCGCTGAACAGCGGCGCGCTGGCGTCGCTGGCCAGTCAGTTCAGCATTCATCTGGATGGCGCGGCCACCCCGGTCGCCCTGCCGTTGCCGCCCCCCGACAAGCAGGTCACGTGGTGGCAGTTCCAGCCCTCCCCCGTCCTGCCACCCGGCGGAACAGCGGTCTGCCAGATCAACCTACTGGGGGCCACTTCGTCCGCCCGGACGCTGGAATTGCGGGATGATGCGGGGCATCCCCTCTCCCTGGCACTTCCCCGCTTCATCCCGCCCCGCGAGCGCATCACGGCGGTGACCTGGAGCCTGGATGGAAAGAAGCTCTATGTTCAGTACGCCGCCCAAACATCCGTCCTCGAAAGCCTAAAGGTCAACAACCGAGCCATCAAGCCCTCGGCCATCCTGCGTGCCGCGCGCCCCGGTCTCCCTGAAGTGGTCGTCGTCGCAGCGCCCGGCGGCAAGGCCTTTGGACGCGGTGATCCGGTTCTCGTTGAGTTGACCTTTGTCGGCGGCGCCCAACGCCGCGCATGGAGCCGCGCCTTCGCCGGCATCACGCTCGACGCTCCCCGGGGGTGGGATCGCGACAAGGCGCTGCCCGCCGCGCTCCGCGAGGCCTATGCGCTCGACGCCGACCCCGCCATCGCCTATCTTCCCTTCGACGTGGCCTGCGGCGACACCCGCGCCGAACGGCCCGGTGCCGCCGCACCCGTCGTGGCGGCGGCCCGCCACAAGGCCTGGCGTCGCCGCCCGGACCGCCTGTACGGCGTCGAGATCTGCACCGCCCGCTACGCCGCCATCTGGAACATCTACGCCCCCCTCGCCGACGCCCTGATCGTCAAGCCCTACCAGCTCCACTGGGGGCCGGATCCCGCCCGCTTCATTGAGAACGAGGAAGCCCTCATCGACACGGCCGTGGCGGCCGCCGCCCCCCGGCTTGCGGTCTGGGTGCCGGAGCGCTTCAAGCGCGAGCGCCACGCCGAGGGCGCCGAGCTGCGCGTCCTGGCCTGGACCGCCCTTGCCTGCGGCGTCAAGGGTGTCCGCTACCACTACTGGATGAACGATTTGAACGATCCTTTCAAAGACTGCCCCGGGCTGGGCGAGGCCATGAAGGCCGTCAACGCCGACATCAGGCGGATCGAGCCGATCCTCGGCCCGCTGCTCCCCGCCGGGACGCGGAACGACCGGCGCCAGATGATCAAAGTCTACGAGGGCTGGTCCGGCGACGCCGGCGTCCTTCTGCTCGTACGCAACATGGACTACCGCACCGACGCCCGCGCCGACGACGAGGGACACGCGCCGCGGTTCCAGACGCAACCCGCCCACGACATCACCCTCTCGCTCGATTTGCCCCCCTGGCTCGCCACCGTCGCCACGCCCGCCGATCCCCTCTCCGGCGAATCCTATCCCCACACCCGCGGGGATGGCACCCTCGCCATCACCCTTCCAAAACTTGACGACATCCGTCTCGTCTGGCTGGAGAACCGCGGTCGCGCGGCGGCCCGCGTGAACGAAAGGAGCGCCCCGTGAGCACCAAGAGAAACCTGGCAGGAACAGCGCTGGCCCTCGCAATCGCCATCGTCCTCGGCGCTCGCGGCGCCGGCGAGGGAACTATGCCCTGCATCCCTGAGGAGCTCGTTGTCGATGAATGCTCCGGGGGTGAGAATCCTGGTGTGACCTGTGGAGGGGAACCGTGCTCGCCGGCCCCGCTTGGGCTGAACATTTCGCTGGCCCCGGTTCTCTGCGCGGAGAGCGCAGCCGCGAAGGGCTCTGCCAGTGTCGACACCAAGGCCATCGCGCTGGGTGGCGCCCGTCTGAAAGGCGCCGCCACCTTCCGGATCATGCCTTGGGAGCGTCCCGACTACTGGCCGATCCGGATCACCGCGAGCTTCGGAGAACCGGTGAGCTTCATCTACAATCTCCCCTTGGTCTACCCCCCTTGCCGCAGTTGCGGCGCGGGCGGAGATGCCTATGATTTGACCGATGGCATGCGTTTCCGCGTCAGCCTCGGCAACTCCAGCGGCGGAGCGTTCGGCGGCTATCTCGAGGTCTCCAGCCGGGACGAGCCCGACGCCTCCATCGCGACGCCGGGGGCGCTCCAGCTCAAGGGGGGGCGGAAGTTCGACACCGTCCGCGACGCCGCCACCGGCGAGCTGCGCCAGATCATGGCGCCGGAGTGCCTGGCCTGGATCACGCCGCAGACTCCCCACTCCTACCAGATCGCGCTCTACACCCCCGACAGCGTGGCGCCCGGTCTGGACACCAACGGATGGTACGTCATCAAGTCGGGTTGCACCGCCTTCACACTCTACACCATCGGCAATCCGGATGGGGCGCAGAAACTGGATCGTCTGCGCATCGAGCGCGACACAGGGGAACAGCCCACCGTCAGAACGTTCCACTGGACCGCCGCATCCGGGCAGCCGGTGCAATGGCGGCTTTCAGAGGCCGACGGCCTGCGCGAAAACTACTACCACATCACCTCCCAGGAGACGGGCACAATCAGAACGCAGATCACGACCGGTCTGTTGGGGATCACCAACAGTGTCGTGCAGCGGACCTTCGTCGCGCTCGGCGACCGCCAGGTGGCGTCCGCCAGCGTGGAGGATCCGTCGGGCGCCGCCTTGGCGACGACCTACAGCTACGTCGACGACCCCTCCGATACCAACAACTTCGCCAAGGTCAATCTGGAGATATCGCCTGATGGTTCCTGGATGGCCTATGCCTACTATCCCAGCGGCGTCATCGCCGAACGCCGTTCCGGCTGGCTCGACGCCGGAGCCGACGCCCCCGGGGAGGCCATCCAATCCACCGCCTACGACTACGCACCCTTCCTGACCGGGTTCGAGACCAACAGCGTAGAGGTGCTCCTCACCACCAATGAACTGTCGGCCGTCGAAACCAACTTCGTCTACAACATCCAGACCAACCTCTGGCCCGACACCGGCGCGACCGACCCCGGCACGCCCCGCGTCGAGACCGTCACCGCAGTCGGCATTCCTGTCGCCAAGACACTCCGGGTCATCTATACCGACACGATGGGTTACAAGGTCGTCGAGGAGGTGCGCCTGCTCGACCCCTCCCGCACCGACCACGCCGCCGCCTACGCCGACCCCGCCAACCCGCGCACCGTCC
>CAYVKQ010000364.1:0-3387 GCA_964451945.1 uncultured Lentisphaerales bacterium | reverse complement strand
GCAGGTGACGCCCGCCGACGCGCTGTTGTCGGCCTCGGGGGTGTCGCTGCAAGTCGCACTGAACGGCGACCGCCGGCTGGAACCGGGCGTCTACCGCGCGGTGGTGGCGCTTCTGGGCCGCGATGCGGGCGAGGAGATCGCGGGGGTGCCGGTGACGCTGACAGTGGCTCCGCCCACGTTGCGCGCCTGGACCAGCGGCCGGGTGACCGATTGGCGCGGCGAGCCGCTGCAAGGGGACGGGGGCGAGGCCTCCGCCCTGTACCAGGTGATCTATGCCGGCCCGGACGGCGTGCCTCAGCCGCCGGCCATGACCAATGGCGCACCGACGGGCGACGATCTGCTGCTGTCGGCCTTCCTCTCCGGCGAAGCGTTTGGCCGGTTCGGCGCCGGTGTCGCGGCCGACAGCGGCCGGTTCGACCAGCGGTTCGCCTATCCGTTCCCGTATGGCACCTCGAACGCGGTGGTGTACGTCCGCGCGTGGGACGGAGCGTCCTTTGACCAGTCGTTGGCCTACGGCGATTCCCCGGTGCGCCATACCGTGGCGTACCGGGCGGACGAGGCCGCCGATTTCGGGTCGTGGCAGGTAACCAATGTGGTCAACTTGCTGCGTGATTCCAACGGGGATACCATCCCCGACGGCTGGGCCATGGTGTTCCGCCCCGATCTCGACCCGCGCGAGGCGCCGGTCTCGATTCCCGCCGCTTTCCAGGCGCTCAGCGAGCAACTGGTTCCGGTGAAGAACCAGGACGAACGGAATCCCCCCTTGCCCTACCGGGCGATCGTCTCGCGCCCTGCCGGCAAGTTTGTGTTCGCGCTTGACCAGAAATACAGCCGGATCGCGGTTCTGGAGACAAACAAGCCGGCAGCCAAGGTCTTCTTCGGGTCGGCCGGAAGCGGACAGGGCCAGTTTTCCTCTCCCGAGGGGATGGCCGCCGATCCGCGCGCCGGCAGTTATCGCCTAGCCGTGGCCGACACCTCCAACCACCGCGTGCAGCTCTTCACCTACGATCCGGAGACGGGGGCATTGACCTTCGAGCGGGCATGCGGTACTTACGGCGCCGGCGATGCCCAGTTGAACCAGCCGTCTGCCGTCGCGTTCGACACCTCGGGACGTCTTTTTGTCGCCGACAAGAGCAACAACCGCATTGCGATCTTCCGCGTCTCCGACGGCGCGTGGCTCGGCGCATTCAACGGCAATGGCAGCAGCTATGTGCTGAGCGGCCCGCGGGGCGTGTGTGTCGACAGCGACATGGACGGCGGCGTCTGGGTGTGCGATACGGCGAACAACCGCGTGACCCTCTACCAGGCTTCCGGATGGTACGCGCCGAAACGGAGTTTCGGCGGTATCGGCGGCGGCAACGGCCAGTTCCAATCGCCGGTCGATGTGCAGATCTGGCGTGTCGGCACAGGCAAGCGGCTGTGCGTGGTCGACAAATCGAATGAACGCGTGCAGATCTTCACGGTCAACGGCACCCACCGGCTCAATGTCGGATCGGGCGGGACGCTCCTCGGGCAGCTCCGGCTGCCGCACGGCGTCTTCCCAATCACCGATCAGCCGGTGCTGTGCGTGGCCGACACCCAGAACAGCCGCATCCAGTGGTTCGGCGTGACGCTCGACGCCGACTTGGACGGCATGGATGATTTCTGGGAGGATCTGCACCCCTGTCTGAGCTCGGCGGTGGACGATGCGGACGGCGATCCCGACGGCGACGGCGTCTCCAACCTGGGCGAGTTCCTGCTGGGCACCGACCCGTGCAACCCCGATACCAACGGCAACGGCGGCAGCGACGGGTGGGAACTCGTCAACCTCCGGGATCCGCTTGCTGCAGGCGATGCCGTGAGTCCGCCCCGCATCGCGGCGCTCACGGCCGATCCTGCGGTGGCGCAGGCCGGCATGACGGTGACCGTCACGCTGGTCTACGACAAGCCGGTGGCCGCGGATTCGCAGGTCGTGTTGCAGCTCTCGGGCGGCGCGGCCGCGACCCTTGCCATGGCGCGGCAAGACGCGGATACCTACACGGCGGCCTACGTGGTCCAGCCGGGCGACAACGGCTGGGTGGGCGCGGCTGTCAGCGGCGGCCTCGCCGCCATCCTGCCGGCGTACACGCAGGATCCCGTGGTCTACACGGAGGGCGCGCTGTTCGGGATCGGCGCCTCCGGTTCGTCCGCGGTCACGGCAATTACCGCATCGACCAACAACGCGGCGGCCGGCACGGCCGTCACGCTGGCCGTGTTCTTCTCGCAGCCGGTCGCGGATGGTTCGCCACGGCTGGCGCTCTCCGGCGCGGCCACCCTCGCCCCCGCGGCCATGACCCGCGTGAACGCCACCAACTACACCTACGTCTATGTCGTGCCGGGCAGCGCGGCCAGCGGCGTGGTGGCGGCGCACGTCTCCGGCGCGGTCGATGCCGGGACGTCGGCGCCGGTGGCGCCGGCGAGCAATCCCGCGGCCTTTGCGGTTTTCTATCCACCCTTTTCGATCACCGCGTTCGGCGGCGATCCGCTGCAGATCGCCTGGCAGGCGGTGTCGGGTGGCTCGTACGACATCTTAACCAACTCCTCGTTGCTCAATCCGTTCTGGGGTTTCTACACGAATGTGACCGCCGCAAACGAGCCCGAAGAGGCCGTGACCCTCGATCCGGGGTTGCCGGCGCTCTTCTACCGCGTCAAGCGGGTGGATCCGTAGGGATCCGCCGGGCAGCGCCGGGCTTGCGCGGCGCACACCGCATTGAAAACAAACGATCGGACAGAGAAGGGGTACACAATGGCAGATGCGAGCAGAGGGAGGGGACGAGGTCGAACGAGGCTTGCCTGGATGGCCGCGCTCGCCGCGCTTACCGCGGCGGGCTGCGCCAAACGCAAGCCGGCGGAGGCGCCGGCCGCGGCCGGTGCCGCGGCTCCGAAAACCTCGTTGCAGCAGCGGATGGAGGATCCGGACTATCTGGAAACGCTCAAGGCGTTCCAGGCCGAGCGCGAGAGCAAAGCGGCCGAAGCGGCGCAAATCCGCGTTCAGCTCGCTGAAATGGCGCGCAAGGCCGAGAAGGAAGATGCCGCCGCCATCGCGCTCCGCGGGGAGATCCGCGTACTGCAGGAGCAGATTGCCGAGAAGGAGAAAGCCTTGTCCGAGATCGCGCGCCGGAATCCCGAGTGGATCAAGCTGGAGGAATCGTACCGGGCCGTCGAAGCGGAGCTGGACGCGATCCGCCAGCGCGCGCAAACAGCCGTGCAGCAGAAAATGCTGGAGCAGGCCGCGGCCCGCAAGGCCGCCGTCGGTCAGCAGGCCGCCGCGGGCGCACCGCGCCCGCCGCGGGCGCCCGCCGTCCGCAAGGCGCCGGCGCAGCCGTCGTTTGCGCCGGTCGTGGTCACCAACGCGGGTGTGCGCGCGAC
>CAYVKQ010000363.1:0-3391 GCA_964451945.1 uncultured Lentisphaerales bacterium | reverse complement strand
AACCATGGCCTCTTCGCCTATCCGGTGCTGATGGCCGCCGACATCCTCCTCTACCAGTCGCACCTGGTGCCGGTCGGCCGCGACCAGAAGCAGCACCTCGAGGTGACGCGCGACATCGCCATCAAGTTCAACGGCACCTTCGGCCCCGTCTTCACCGTCCCCGACGCCGCCATCGCCGAGGAGGTCGCCGTGGTGCCGGGGCTCGACGGGCAGAAGATGTCCAAGAGCTACGGCAACACCATCGAGCTGTTCGGCGACCTCAAGGAGACCAAAAGCCGCATCATGAAGATCGTCACCGACAGCACGCCGCTGGAAGCGCCGAAAAATCCCGACGCCTGCACCGTCTACGCCCTCTACAAGCTGTTCGCCGACGAGCCCGCGCGCGCGGAGATGGCGCAGTGCTACCGCGCCGGCGGCATGGGCTATGGCCACGCCAAGAAGGCGCTCTTCGAGGCGTTCGCGGCGGAGTTCGAGCCGCTGCGCCGGCGGCGCGCGGAGCTGGAGGCCGATCCGGCCTATGTCGAGGGGGTGCTCCGCGACGGCGCCGCGAAGGCCCGCGCCGAGGCGCGCAAGACCCTCGACCGCGCCCGCGAGGCGGTCGGCATCGTGTAAGCGGCGGAGGCGGGCGCGCCCGCCGGAAAGGGGACCCATGACCCTCGACATGTTGCAGCAAGACGACTACAAGGTCGATCTGGAGGTCTTCGAAGGGCCGCTGGACCTGCTCCTGTACCTGATCCGCCGCGACGAGGTCGACATCTACGACATCCCGATCGAACGGATCACGACGCAGTACATGGAGTACCTCGGCGTGATGCGGATGCTCGACCTCGGCATCGCCGGCGAGTTCCTGGTGATGGCCGCCACGCTGATGATGATCAAGAGCCGCATGCTGCTCCCCGTCGAACAGCGGCGCAGCGAGAGCGAGGAGGATGCCGGGGAGTGGGTCGACCCCCGCCTCGACCTGGTCCGCCAGCTCATCGAGTACAAGAAGTTCAAGGACGCCGCCGCGCAGCTGCAGCACCTCGAGCTGCTGCAGGGCGAGGTCTTCGCCTTCGGCGGCGAAGGCCCCGCCCCCGGCCGCGAGGCGGACGCCGGGCAGCGGCTGGGCGACATCGGACTCTTCGACCTGCTGACCGCCTTCCAGGAGGTGCTGCAGCGGGCGCCCGAGGAGCAGATCGGCTACCTCCCGCCGCCTACCTGGTCGGTTCCCGACAAGATGGAGGCGATCCTCGCGCTGACGCGCCAGGGGGAGGAGGTCGCCTTCTCGCGCCTGTTCAGCCCCGAGTCGCACCGGGGCGAGGTGATCGTCACCTTTCTGGCGCTGCTCGAGCTGCTGCGGCTGCGGCAGATTTCGCTCTGCCAGCATGCGCCGTTTCACGAGATCGTCGTTACGGCGGCCGACGAGGAGGCCGGCGGCGCCCTGCCGCCGCCGCTGATCGGAGGAGGCGCGCATGTCGAATCCTGAACCGGCCTTCGCCGACCGCGAGGTCTGATATGCAGCATATAGCCACTTTTATCGCCATGGCCGTTTGCCTGCTGACCGCCCCAATGGCGCTCTTCTGCCTGTTCATGTACATGCGGGAGTCACCCGGCTGGCGGCGTGCATTGGCCGCGCCGGTGCGCCGGTTCCGTGCACTGCCCCTCGCCGGCAAACTGCTGTCCGTTGTGTTTCTGGCCGTTTTCGTCTCCATGGGAAGCACCAAGACCAACAACGCCGCGCCTCCCGTCGCGCCGCCGGACGGCATGTCGTTCGAAGACGGATTCGAGATGCAGTCCGAAGGCGGAAGCCCGCCGCCGTCCCGCCTGACTACGAACCAGTGCCGCGCCGGGTTCGCGCTCGCGTGCGTCGCCACCAACGCCGCCTTCATCCTTGCGGCCCCGTCGAACGCCGTCGTTCACGCCCCCTGGACCCGCTACGGCGTGGCCGAGGATGTCTTTTGGCTGCCCGCCATCAACTGGAGTTTCATCCTCGGCACCAACAGTGTCGACGGTCTCTATATCTCCAGCAGCGGCACGCTCTCCTTCGGCCGTCCCAAGGGCTCGCCCACCGCCCGCCCCATGCCCGACCCGTACGGCCTCAGCTTCCTTGCGCCATTGCAGACCCCTATCGGCATCGTGCCGCCCCGGGGCCGCTTCTGGCACGCCCTTACCCCCTCCAACACACTGCTCTGCACCTGGCAGGATGTCTATGCCAACCGCGACACCAACGTTCCGGTATCCTTCCAGTCGGAGCTTTCCGCCAACGGCGACTTCGCCTTCCGCTACGATCTTTCAACCCTCAACCCCCAACCCTCAACCCTCCCGGCCACGAACTTCGTGATCGGCGCCCAGCACGACGGCGGCGGGGAGACCTGGGCCTTCGGCGACACCAACGCCGTTGTCCACGGCCTCGAACTGCGCTGGCGCGCCTTCGGCCCGCTCGACCCGGGAGAAGACGACCATGACGACGACGGCCTCTCCACCTATGACGAGGTGATGCTCCACGGTACCGACCCCCGCCTGGCCGACAGCGACGGCGACGGCCTCTCCGACGCGGACGAGATCGCAGGCGGCTCTGCCCCCCTGGATCCCGACGAGAACGGCGACGGCGTCCCCGACGGCTACGACCTCGCGGGGTACAGTCTCGATGACCCCGACCTCTCCTTTCGTCTCGCCAACGGGATCGGTGCGGACGTCGATCTCGCGCTCGACAGCGACGCCGACGGCTGGCCCGACTGGCTGGAGGGGCGCTTCGGCACCGATCCGCTGTCCGCGCAGGAGACCCCGGCCGGGCTGACCAGCCACTTCCTGCTGACGGCATCGCTGGCCGCCGCGCCGTCCGTGCCGGGCGTGCTTTCCGTGGGCGGGCGGCGTGTGCTGGCGACGGGGGCGGGGACTTGGGCCTTCTGGCTTCCCGCCGGCGAGGCGCACGACGTCTCCTTCACCGCCGCGAACGGCGGGTGCCCGCCCTTCGCCTTCATTCCCGGGCACCCGGCCGCCGCCCTCGCGCCGGTGCCCGCCGGGGCGCACGGCGGCTATGGCGCGGCCTTCCTGCCCCTGCTGGCGGTCGAGCCCGACGGAGGATGGTGCTGCCACGGCGGCGGCGACTGCGGCCTCTGCGCCGTCTTCACGGCGCATGCCCTGCCGCCGCTGCCTGGAGCTTTCGTCTGGACGGCGGACGAAACCGTCATCGCCGTCGGCACCAACCGCGTCGAAGTCGGCCACGCCGCGGGCAACGTGCGCGTCTCCTTCACGGCGGCTGGGGCTTCGGCGGCGGTCGAGGCCGCGGCGCCGCAAATCACCCACTGCGTCCGCTTCTACGAGACCCTGTGCGGCGGCATTGCGCTCACCAACACGGTCTTCGCCAACACCGACAACGACGACGGCGACTGGGCGACGGACAACATCGACA
>CAYVKQ010000362.1:0-3392 GCA_964451945.1 uncultured Lentisphaerales bacterium | reverse complement strand
ATGAGCCGTCATCGGACGATCGCGAACCGGGACTCGCCCGCGCCGAGCGAAAGCGCGAAGACGGCGCGTCCGCCGGGGTCGCGTCCGAGTGCGAGCGGCTCGACCGTGCCGGTCGCGGGATCGGCGAGAAAGGCGCGCCGCCCTTCAGCGCGGAGACTCACTTCGCCTGCGAGAGGCTTGCCGAAGTCCGCGCAGAGGAAGTAGAGGTCTTCGCGGTCCGTCCGCCGGTGGAGCCAGACGAGTTCGTCGTCGCCCGACTTCTTCGCGAAGAGGAGATCGGGCGCGACCTGGAGCGCGGCGAGCGCCGCGGCGACGCCGGAGCCGGTCCGGAGGTTTGCGCGCTTCACGCCCCAGATGCGCTTCACGAGCGCGGCGAATTCCTTCTCCGCCGTTTCTCCGCCCGCGAGCGACACGGGAGCCGCGGGCGCATCCCCGAGGACGGGCGCGCCCGCCTCGACCGCAGTGGCGAGCTTGCGCAGGGTCGCGACTCCGAGCCGGGGACAATCACGCAGCCACAGAAGCCGCCACACGAGCCCTTCGGGGCTCCTCCAGGCGCCGCCGCGGTAGTCGATGCGCGACAAGAATGCGTCGGTATTGAGGTAATCGTACTGGTATCCCTCGGGGAACGGCAGGTCCTGCGGCGGCTTGTGGTCGAGTTCGTCGCCGAGGTAGAGGAGGACGTCCGAGACGCTCCCTCCGAGTTCGAGCGCATAGCGGCAGCGCGCGAGGTAGGCGGTGAGCGGCGGCCACCAATCGGCGTGTTGCTCGAGGAGGATGCCGCCGACCTTGTTTCCGGTCACCGCGGGATCGTGGTTGAAGCCGTTGAACACGACGCGGGTGACGCCGCGCGCCATGTGGGCGTTGAGGACGGGCAGCCACATCCCGGGCGTCTCGGCGGAGCGTTCGTGCGTCGCGGTCAGCGATTCCGCGGCGACGCCCGGCTTGCCGTAGACGCGGGCGGCGGAGACGCAGGGCTTCACGGGCTTGTAGGCGAGCGTGCCGACGAAGTAGCCGCTGCGCGGGAACCAGAATTCGCACATCGGGACGTCGGCATGGCGCCAGTAGTCCATCAGGTCCCCGGGAAAGACGTCGCCGCCGGCGGTCTCGAAGGTAAGGCGGATTCCGTGCGCGCGCGCGCGCTCGGCGACGCGTCCGAAGAACTCGTCGCGGACGAGATCGCTCAGAAGTCCCCGTCAGTCGCGGAGGAAGCGCATGGTCCGGTCGCGCGAGCCGGTGACGTAGCCCGCGAGTGCCGGGTACCACCGGTCGAGCGGATAGCCGAGGCGTTCGGCGAACGTGGCGTCGAGTGCCGGCGTCCAGGTCTGCGCCTGGCACTCCCAGCTATCCAGCAGCAGGCACTGGAGTTTGCCGTCCGCGAGGTCTCCCCCGTTCGCCACAAGCGGCTCCAGAAAGCCGTCCCAGTGCGCGTCCACGCCGGCGGCCGAAAGCTTGTCGCATTCCCAGCCCGTCGCATCGTCGGGCGCGGGATGGTTGCGGATTCCCGAGGCGACCGAACCGACGCGGAGGACCGTCCATTGCCCGGGCGGCAGGTCCGCCTCGAGCGCACCGTCCGCGGCAGCGACCGCCTGCGGGAAGACGACGGACGCGGGATCGACGAACGTTCCGGGGGCGTCCGGCTTCGGCGTGGTGCGCATCACGCTCCGCAGCGCATACCCCGCGCGTCCTTCGTAATCGTCGACCCGCGCCGTCGGCAGCAGGCGCACGTAGGCGAAATGGGCGGGGTGCTCGTGGGTGAAGGAGAAGCGGAACTTCCGCGCGCGCCGTGGACGATGGAAAACGCGAGATCGCGCATCTGCTTGTCCGCCGGCACCCAGGGGCCGCCGAACATCGACCACCCGGGGCAGCACAGCATCGTGTAGGAAAGCCCCAGCCGCCGGCACTCGTCACCCAGGTTGCGCATGAAGGAGTGCCAGCCGGGCGAAAGGTACGGGATCTTGTTTGGCAGGGGATACCACGCCCCGCCGTACTGCATCGACTGGATTCCCCCGAAGCCGCCCTTGGCGAGGACGCCGAGCTCGCGCTTGAGGACATGCTCGTCCAGGCACCCGCCCTTGAAGGCGAACCAGCATTCCGGACGGAACTCGCGCCCCGGCTCGGCGAAGATCTTTTTCTTGAAGCCGCCCGCAGCGGCAAGGGATGCAGATGCTTTCATGGCGGCAGTTTTGACAGATCGGGCTGGCGATGTCAAGTCCCGGTGCAGTGGGAAACATCATGGACCTTAACGGTCGGCGACCGGTCACTTGTTGACCATGCAGGTCAGTTGCTGAGCGCCAGCGTTACGGGCAAGATACGTTTTGGTGGCCACGAGAGCGCCTGCTGTGGCATCGTACACCGCATCTGCAGGATATAGGCGCCATGGGCGTCAGACCCATGCTCACCTGGCACGGAGCTTGCGAGTTTAGTTACGAGGGCATCTGTCAGACAAACTCAGAAAGCATCGCCGGAGCTCTTCGTGGTGCCCTCAACAAATGGCCTTTGCGGAGAGCCAGGTGGGCAGAGTGTGACCGGAATGGCCAGAAACAGACCGGTTGCGCGGATGGTGTCACGTCCAGTCGTACGACCGCAAATAGGGGGTGAGGGCTGGGCGGTCGCACGGGCTGGCGGCGAGGACGATGCGGGCGGCGGCGTAGGCGTCGGAGCTGGCGTGGTGGTGGTCGAGGGGGATGCCCAGGTGGGCGGCGACGGCGGCGAGGTTGTGCGAACGGAGCCCGGGCCAGGCGGTGCGGGCGAGCCGCAGGGTGCAGAGGCTTTCGCAGGCAAAGGGGATGCGGTAGAACCCGAGGAGCGCGCCCAGGACGCCCATGTCGAACGGCGCGTTGTGGGCCGCGAGGACCGCGCCCTCCAGATGGGGGCGGAAGGAAGCGAACGCGGCGTCGAAGGTCGGCGCGTCGAGGACGTCGTCGGGGGTGATGCCGTGGATGCGGATGAAGTCTTCACGGAACCAGCCGCACGACGCGGGCGGCCTGATGAGCGTCTCCGCGCGGACGGTCACGGCACCGTCCTCGATCACCGCCACGCCGAGCGCGCAGGCGCTGGCGCGGCTGTAGTTGGCGGTTTCGAAGTCGATGACGGCGATCTTCATGGCGGACAGTTAGAGCAGGAGGCGGGCCAGGAGGCGCGAAGCGCTCACGCCAGGTACTTGCGGGCGGTGTTGCGGGAGACTCCGAGGGCGGAGGCGGATTTGGAGAGGTCGCCGCCGCATTTTTCGAAGATGTTTCGGGCGTGGAGGCGGATGGCGGCGTCCAGATTGTCGGGAAGGTCGGCGGCGCGGTCGCGCGCGGGCGGGATGGCGCGCGCGCGGTGCTCGTCCATGAGCCGCGCGAAGTCGGCGGCGCCGGTGACCGAGGCGCGCTCCAGCACGTTGTAGAGCT
>CAYVKQ010000361.1:0-3404 GCA_964451945.1 uncultured Lentisphaerales bacterium | reverse complement strand
GGTGGCGGCGCATCTGGCGGGTCATCGCGGCTGGCGCCTCGACGATCATCGCGCCGCTGCCGCCGCCGCCCTGCGCCGCCTTCGTGCGGTAGCGCTGCAGCAGCATCTGCAGGATCGAGATCACCTGGCTGACCGTCCAGTAGAGCGAAAGCGCCGCCGGCATGCTGTAGAACATGAACAGCATCATTCCCGGCATCAGCACCATCATCATCTTCTGCTGCGCCGGGTCGCCCATCGACGGGGTGAGGTAGCTCTGCAAGCCCATGGTGGCCGCCATCAGGATCGGCAGGATGTTGAGCGGCAGCGGCAGCACGCCCGCCAGAAGGTTCTCCGGCTCGCTCAGGTCGCCGATCCAGAGGAACGGGGCGAAGCGGAGCTCGACCGCGCTCCGCAGGACGGTGTAGAGGGCGATGAAAATCGGAATCTGGACCAGCATCGGCAGGCAGCTCGACAGCGGGTTGACCTTGTTCTCGCGGTAGATGCGCCAGGTCTCCTGCTGCAGCTTCTGCGGATTGTCCTTGTGCTGCGCCTGCAGCGCCTTGAGCTGGGGTTGAAGCGTCTGCATCCGCTTCATGCTCTCGGTGCTCTTGTGGGTCAGAGGCCAGAAGATCACCCGCACGAGGATCGTCAACAGGATGATCGCCACGCCGTAGCTGGGGATCACGCGGTAGAAGAAATTGAGCGTCGGCACCAGCAGCTTGCAGAACCACTTGAAGGTGCCGAACTCCATCACTTCGTCGACCCTGGGGCCGATGGAGGCGAGGGTGGCGAGCCTCTTGGGCCCGACATAGAGGACCGCCGACCGCTCCAGCGTCTCGCCGGGCTGCAGCGTGAAGCCGGCGAAAGCAGCGGCGGCGGCGACGCTGCCGACGGGATTCCGCTTTTCACCGGCGGGCGCGGCGGACGCCCCGATGCGGAATCCGGCGCACTCCGTCCGCGGCAGCAGAACCTGGGTGAAGAAGCGCGACTTGACCGCCACCCACTGCCAGGGTCCGTCGGCCGGGATCGTGGCCTGCGGGTTCGGCTGCCGCGCCGCCCCGCCGCCGAAGCAGCCAAAACCGCCGCCGCCGCCGAGCGCCCGCGCGATGTCCCGCTCGAAGTGGCGCACCTTGGCCTTGTCGCCGGGACCCGCGCCGAAGGCGTCGGCCCCCAGCGTGTCATTCTTGGACGTTCCGTTCCGGAACACGCCCAGCGAGACCCAGTTGGTAGCGGCCGCCAGCGGCTGCTCCGACCCGTTGCGCAGGCGGTCGGTGACGGCGATACGGTAGCGGTCGTGCAGGGAGATGCGGCGCTCGACCTCCAGCCCGGCCGGCGAACGGGCGGTCAGCACCGCTCCCGTGGCGCCGGCGTCGGCGGCGAGGGCATAGTCGGCGTCGGCGGGGAGGCCGGGAAGCCCTTCCCAGCGGAGTGCGGGCTGGCCGGCGAAGTCGAACACCACCGGGCCGCTCGACGCCTCGCGGGTGGCGTGGTAGCGCGCCAGCGTCACGCAAGAAACGGCTCCGCCGCGGGACGAGAGGGTAACGGCCATTTCGGCGGTTTTCAGTGTGGCCACCTGTTCGGGGAGCCGTTCGGCTTCGGCGGGCGCGGCGGTCTCCGCCGGCGCCGCTCCGGCCGCCGGCGCCGGCGGTTCCGCCGTCAGCGCCGCAGAGGCCGCGGCCGCCTCGGAAAGCGGCTCGGCAGCCGCCGCGGGGCGCTGCGCTTCGGCGGCGGTCTGAAGCCGTGCGCGTCCCACGCGGTTCTGGTGGAGCATCCAGCCCAGCAGGGCGAGGAAGAGAAGGACGACGATCGTGATGTCTTGTTTTTTCATGAAGTTCTGTTGGTGCATCAATTGCCGTTCCCAAGTTCAGCGGCGCGGACGAGTGTGGCACGGGCATCTTGCCCGTGGTTCATGGGCGGGACGCCCATGCCACGCCCCACGGGCGGGACGCCCGTGCCACGTCTCGGCGGCACCGGGTCGTGGCCGCACGGCCCGAACGGATGGCAGCGGAGAAGCCGTCGGCACGCCAGCCACAGACCCCGCCAGGGGCCGTGCGTCCGGATCGCGCCGATGCAGTACTCGGAACACGACGGCGTAAACCGGCAGCACGGTCCGATCAGCGGCGCCAGGGCCGTTTGATAGGCGCGCACGCAGAGGATCAGCAGCCGGCTCAGCATGGGGCCGCCTCCTGACGGACGAGACCCGCGCGGCGGCACACGGCGAGGAAGTCCGCGGCGACCTCCCGTCCTCCGGCCTGCGTGATCCGCGCCCGGGCGATCAGGACCAGATCGCACCCGTCGTGCAACGCCTGCCGGTTCTGGCGGAACGCCTCGCGCATCAGGCGGCGCGCCCGGTTGCGCGCCACCGCCGTGTGCAGCGTGCGCTTGCTCGTCACGACTCCGAGCCGGGGTTCCGTCCCGGTGCCGCGTTCGGCCCAGACGACCACATAGCGCCCCGCCGTCGAACGACCGCGGTCGAACACCTCGCGGTACCGTGCCGGCGTGAGGCGCCCCGACGGCGGCAAACAAAAACGCACGGGCGACGGCGGTACGGCCGCCGTCTCCTGGCCGGCTACGCCTTCGCCCGTACGGTTCATGAACGGAATGCGCTCCGCTGGTTAATCACAGATCGTCAGACGCGTGCGCCCCTTCTGGCGGCGGCGCGCAAGGATCTTCCGCCCGTTCTTCGTGGACATGCGGGCGCGAAACCCGAGCTTGCGGGCGCGTTTGATCTTCGAAGGTTGCCACAGTTGCTTCATGCGCGTGCTCCTCGATTCGGCTGCTTATGAAAAAGGGTACAAACAATAGCGAACCGGCAGCCGAAAGTCAACCCTGCAAAAAAAGACAGAATTTGGTCTTGCCAGAAGCGAAGGAATAGAGGAAACTATAGAAGATACACGTGGTTGTTCTGCCGCGCGTGCGAGAACATGGCAAAAACTCTAGAGAAGGAGTTCGGTATGCCCAATGTGATGTCCGCATTGAAGGACGAGATTACCCGCCTCTCCCGCAAGGAGGTCAAAGCCGCCGTCATGCCGCTGCGCAAGCCGTCCGTGGCGGCGCGCAAGACGCTGGCCGCGCTGAAACGCCGCGTGGAGGCGCTGGAGCGCGAAGTGGCGGCACTGCGGCGGGTCTGCCAGACCTCTGCCGCGGAGGCGGCGCCGTCGCCGGCCGCGGTGGCGGAGCCGAAGGCCCGCATCACCGCCAAGACGGTCAAGGCGCTGCGCAGAAAACTGAAGCTTCCGGTGACACAGTTCGCCAAGCTCGTCGGCGTCACGCCGAAGTGGATCTACATGTGGGAAAGCAAGCAGGGTCCGCTGCGGATGCGGTCGGCCACGCGCGAGGCGATTCTCGGCGTCCGCTCGATGGGTGTTCGGGAAGCGGCGCAGCGTCTCGACGAACTGGGCCGGAAGTAGGCACCGCAGGAGCCA
>CAYVKQ010000360.1:0-3413 GCA_964451945.1 uncultured Lentisphaerales bacterium | reverse complement strand
GCCATTGAGGATGAGTTTTGACGAGATCGACACTTCGTCAGTCAAGCCACAACAGTTTCCAAAGATGATCGAGCAACTTAAGGCATGCAAACCCGGAACATACCAAATCACATGGCAGTCAAAAGCAGACAACCTCGCTTTCACGACGTCAGGCGATCAAGCATTGTTCCTGGGCGATGTATCCCTCAAACTTGAGGGCACACTTACGGTGAAGTCCGGAGGCGACTGGAGCTTTTCAGGCACCCTCAAGTGTTTCTATGACTACTATGATTTTAATGCGTCAACACATCGGGGGCCGATCGGTGAATGGCTGACGAAGATCGGACGAGAGGATATTACCGGCAAGCCGTACTGGATTGAGATTCGAGGTTCTAAACAAGCTCCAGATTCCGGTAACTGCTGCGACTTCAAGAAATCCTCATCTGGCGGTCGGGGGTGGTACTGATGATCTGCCGCCAAGTTGCAGTGGTTCTATTGGGCTGCGCTATCGGTCTGTCCGGCTGTCGGAATGATCAGGCTAAGCAGCCCGAGAAAGAACTCGGATTAGCTGCATTAAGAGAGTACTGTCTCGGTGAGCGATTGGCCCTCGCTGATTTTGACCAAGCCCGAATCTATGCTGACGCACAATATGATGTCTGCGTAGAATACGTGACTAGATCTAATGTTGTTCCGAAGCACGTCTTGCTTCTCTTCTTCAAGGATGGTCGCATAGTCGAAAGACAACGCGACATCCAAAAGTGATCTGGCCTTGACCTGGCTCTGGAACGGCAGGTCTGCTTTTACGCTCCGCCAGCGGCGCCGCTGATGCGGTGCGCCGCTGGTAGAGCGTTGCCTTGAATTTACGGTGGTAAGTGTCCGAGCGGGCACCTCCTTCACGCGCCGGCTATGGCGTGATATACCGGCGGCATGAAGGCGAATGGGCGACAGACGGACAAGGGGTACCGGGTTCTGCGAAGCGTATGCGTCCTTCTTGCTGGCGCTCAGTATTGCTTGCCTGCCCAGCGTTCCCACATCTCTCGCTGCCTGCGCCAGTTGGGTGATTCCGAGAGGGGCAAAGGCGTTGCCGTGGATCGGGTAGCAACGAGTAACCCGCGCACAGCTTCGCGTATGTTCCGCAACCCGCGTGTGGGAATTGTGTGGGTGGATGTGTGGGAAAACGTCCGTGGTGTTCCGTGATGTTTCATGCTGTCGCATGAAAACGGAAATTCGCGGAATCGCCAAAGAAACTGCGACATTCTCGAACGTTGTGCAACAATCTGAACACGCGAAGCAGGCCCTTTACGCGGTTCGGGACCAAAAGGTCAGGGGTTCGAATCCCCTCTCCCCGACCATTCCTCGCATGGCGCGGCCATGCTCGTCATGGCAAGCCAGTCGAGGAATGACCCTGAGGCGGCTGTGCCTTTGGCACAGGCAACGCAAGTCACAGGCCCGCAAACGGGAAATCGAGATCAAGGGTTGGCGCCGCGAGAAAAAGCAATCGCTCTTCCGCGAATCCATGGTGCCATGAACAACGTGCGGCGCGAGGTGTATTTCTCGGGGCAGGTGCAGGGCGTGGGCTTCCGCTACACGGTCATGAGACTGGCCGCGAACCTGGAAGTGGCCGGCTTCGTCCGCAACATGCCCGACGGGCGCGTGCAGTTGATCGCGGAAGGGGCCAGCGGCGAGATCGACCGGTTGCTCGACGGAATCCGCGACGCCATGGGTGGCAGTATCCGGGATGAGGAGGCTATCGAGGCATCGGCCACCGGAGCATTCCGTGGTTTTTACATCCGATGATGGGTGAAGACTTTTGCTCTAACCGTCGAAAGCCCTGGCTGCTCCACGCAACAGTCACACCCCTGTGAAGATTGTCCGGGCTAGGTCTGCGCCGTCATGCGCCTGATCTCCGTCCGGATGGTCTCCGCAGATCCTTCGGTTGCAGCACCCTCTTTTCGAAGATGCCAACCAGATGCCGGGCGGCGGGAGTGCCGTGGTCCTGTTCCAGCATGCGCGCGCCGAAATTCAAGTCTTGGGCTCTGCGTAGTCCACAACACACCCCTGGCCTACCGAGGCAGGGTGGGGCCAGTGCTGGGGCCAGTGCTTGACATTCCCCCTCCACACACTAGAATTGGCCACACTGGCGTGGTGGCGATTAGGAAGACCACGGCGAGCGGAATCTGTTTTCGCGGAACCATTTTCTTCCCGGGAAACCCGCCACCCGCAAGATTGTGACAACCACAGTGGACATCTCAACGGCCCGCGACAGGAAGTGCAACGCCATGAAAGCCATGCCCGGTAATCATTCCCGCAATGTATACACCCGTCCGAGCGGTGCCGCCAGCATACTTGTTGCTCTCGCCTTGGCCATCATGCCAGGCGTTGTGCACGCGGCATGGCAGGCGGGCCTTGCAGGCGGCAAGGTGAGCGGGGCCTTCAACGTGACGGACTATCCGGCCGAGACGGATATCTATCTCTGCCCTCATGCGTCCACGAATAACATTACAACCGCCGGCGGCGTCTGGTACAACTGCGCCAACACGACCTGGGTCTATACCGGCCAGGTCTATCTGGCCAGTGCCACGACGTTCGCCGAGAACATCGACGACAGCGTCAGACTCCTCGTCGGCGGCACGCAGATTCTCAACAACTCCGCGTGGAACACGCCCTCCTACGGCACCTTCACGCCGGAGGAGCCGGGCTGGTACAGCTTCGAGCTGCGGATGGGCAACGGCACCGGCGGCGCGGGACCGGTGGATGGCAACGGCTGGACGGCGACGAAGGGCTTCGGCATGGCCGCCGGCGCCATAACCAGCAGCCAGGGCGGCGACTACGAAATACCCATTGAACCCGGCGATCTTTCGCTCTTCCGCTATGACGATGGTCTCGGCTTCGAAGACACCCTGCGAATTGCCGGAAGCCCCTTGCAGATTTCCACTGCCTCGCCGGATTACGGGATGTACAGCGGGTACGCAGCCGGACAGCAGGCCACGCTCTCGGCACCGGCGGTATGGACCAACGATGCCCAGAACATGGCCGCCACCTGCACCGGCTGGATACTTTACGATAATGACGGAAATTCTGTCGCCAACGGCGCTGGCAACTCCCTGGCCTACGCGCATCCCGATCCCGCCGCTGGGCGCACGCTCGAGTGGCAGTGGCGGATCGAGTACAAGGTGACGGTAGACTCGGCCGGCAACGGCACCGCCGCCGCCGCCAGCGAATGGGTCGAGCACGGCAAGACCGCCACGCTCTCGGCCACACCCGCTGACGGCTACGCCTTTGGCAAATGGACGGGCGATGTGGCGGACGAGGTGAACAAGACCGGGAACCTCGTCTTTACCGTTAATGCCCCGCATTACATAACCGCGCATTTTCTCAGGATCTACCACGTCTCCCCGGCCGGCAGCGACGCCAACGGCGGCACAAGCTGGGCC
>CAYVKQ010000359.1:0-3413 GCA_964451945.1 uncultured Lentisphaerales bacterium | reverse complement strand
CCTGACGGGGATGCGCTTCAAACCCGCCGTGCGCGAGGCGCTGGCGCGGCTCGAATCGGGGGCCGACTCCGACCAGGTCGAGGCGGAGTTCGGCGAGGTGCTCAACGACGAAAACCCGTTCGAAGCAGCGGGGGAGGGGTCCCTGCGCGACCTGCTGCGCCGCCTGCGCGACGAGCCGCGGCGCGACCCCGTCCTCCGCGATTTGGCGTGAGCGTTTACTCCCACTCGATCGTGGCGGGCGGCTTGTGGGTGATGTCGTAGACGACCCGGTTGACCTGTGGCAGGGCGGTGGTGATCTTCTCGGAGACCGCCTCCAGCACCTCCATCGGGATGGGAACGAAGCGGGCCGTCATGAAGTCCGCGGTCTTCACCGCGCGCAGCGCGACCGTGTAGGCGTAGGTGCGGGCGTCGTTGGCCACGCCGACCGAGCGGTTGCCGGTGAGCACGGCGAAGTACTGGCTGGCCTGCCGATCGAGTCCGGCGTCGAGAATTGCTTGGCGGAAAATGGCGTCGGCTTCGCGCAGGATGTCGAGCTTCTCGCGGGTGACCTCGCCGAGGCAGCGCACGCCCAGACCGGGGCCGGGGAAGGGCTGGCGCATGGCGATGGAGGACGGAATTCCCAGGGCCAGCGCGACCTGCCGCACTTCGTCCTTGAAAAGGTACTTCAGCGGTTCGACCAGTCCCTTGAAGGCGATGGTCTTCGGCAGCCCGCCGACGTTGTGGTGGGCTTTGACCGGCTTGCCGCCGTCCCATCCGCTCTCGATGATGTCGGGGTAGATCGTCCCCTGCACCAGGTAGTCGGGCTCGCCCGCCGCGCGGGCCTCCTCCTCGAAGACGCGGATGAATTCCTCGCCGATGATCTTGCGTTTGCGCTCGGGGTCCGCGACACCCGCCAGCCTGCCGAGAAAACGCTCCCCGGCGTCGACGTGCCGCAGCGCGATGCCGAAGCGGTCGCGGAAGACCGCGCATACCTCCTGCGGTTCGTTCTTGCGCATCAGGGCGTGGTCGACGAAGACGCAGGTAAGCTGCGCGCCGACGGCGCGGTGCGCCAGCACGGCGCAGACAGAGGAGTCGACGCCGCCCGACATGGCGAGCAGGACCCTGCGGTCGCCGACCGTGCGGCGGATGTCGGCGACCGCCTCGTCGATGAACGCCGCCACCGTCCAATCCTGCTTCAGCCCGCACTGGTCGAGCAGAAAGGGCTTCAGGGCCGCGGCGTCGCAGGCGCGGTCGGCCAGATCGAGGACCGGGACGCCGAATGCGCACGGGTCGGCCGCGGGCTGCCGGCGCAGCGTCGCCTCGCCGCAGGCCGCGCCGCGCTGCAGCACGATCGCCCTGGGGGCGAGCGCGGCGATCCGTTCGGCCGGCGCCGTGCAGGGGAGCACCTCGCAGTAGATGTGGAGCGAGCGGACGATCTTGGCTGCCGCCTGGCTGTTGATCGCGCCGAAATCGAGAATCACCACCGTGTCGTGCTTTCGCGTCATGTGACCTCCGGATCTGTGTAGCGTTGTTGAATGAGAGCGTAGCAGTCCCGCCCCGCCGATGGCAAGGCAATGCTCCGGTTGAGCTGCTCCGGTTGAGCTTGCCATTTGCACCGTCGGTGGCTGATAATCCTCTTTTCTTTAACCGGCCATTTGG
Source organism: uncultured Lentisphaerales bacterium (assembly GCA_964451945.1). Lineage (GTDB taxonomy): Bacteria > Verrucomicrobiota > Kiritimatiellia > RFP12 > JAAYNR01 > JAAYNR01. The sequence goes on along the minus strand of CAYVKQ010000359.1, from coordinate 1,775 downwards.
GCCGCTGCAAGACCCCGGAGGATACCCAGTAGATGAAACACAAGCGTATCGAAGAGATCGACCCCAATTTCAAACAGAAAGCGCCCGCGCCCGACGCCAACGGGCTGGTCTGGCGGTCGGCGACCGACAACGCCTTCACCGTCCGCGGCCTCGGCTGGTTTGGGGAGAACGGCGGCCGCTACTGTCGTCTGCCGCTCCGCGCCGAGAAGATCGTCCGCCCCGAAGTGTGGAGCCTGGCGCAGTGTCCGGCGAGCGCCCGCGTCTGCTTCCGCACCGACTCGGCCAGTCTCGTGCTGCGGCACGAGAACTTCCGTCCCGGCAACATGGGCCATTGCGCCGCGACCGGCAGCGACGGCCTGTTTGTCTACGAAGGCGAGCCGTTGCAGGAGCGTCCGTGGAACATGGCGGTGCCCGAGCTGGGCAAGACTACGTGCGAGAAGGAGATCGCCAAAGGGTTGCCGCGCCGCATCCGCACCTTCACCATCTATATGCCGCTTTACGCGCCACTCGCGCGGTTGGAGATCGGTCTCGACGCCGACGCGACCATCGCGCCGCCGCCGCCGTGCCGTCTCGACAAGCCGCTGCCCGTCTACGGCACCTCGATCACCCAGGGCGGCTGCGCCAGTACGTCAGGTGGCGATTTCGTGAGCGTGCTCGGCCGGAGGCTCAACCTCGACGCCATCAACCTGGGCTTTTCGGGCAACGGCCGCGGCGAGCCCGAAATGGCGCGGCTGATCGCCGAAATCGACGCCGCCGCCTTCGTGATCGACTACTGCGCCAACACCTCGGTCGAGGGGCTGGACACGACGCTGCCCGTGTTCATCGACATCCTGCGCGAAAAGCACCCCGCGACGCCGATCATTTGCATCAGCAAGATCCATTTCTACTGCGAACACATCAGCGCCGCCGCGCGCAAAGCCGCCGAAGCGCAGCGCGATGTGCTGATCCGGCACTACAGCGCCCGGCGCGAGGCCGGCGACGCCAACATCCATTTCATCGACGGCTGGTCGCTGGTGGGAGCGGGCGAGGATCTGGCGTTCGTCGACGGCGTACACCCGACGAGTCAGGGGTTCGCGCTCATGGCCGAGCGGCTGGTGCTGCCGCTGCGCCATGCGCTGGAACTGTGAGCAGATCGCGGATGGCAGGGGACTTGCGCCCGACCTCATCGGGTGTAAGCCCCATTAGCTCGTGGGGGAAGACGACCCAGGCGTCGGTGGTGCGGACGTAGTAGTCCGGCCGCAGCGACGTTGCGTTGTTTTTCGGTTTCCAATAGGCGGTGGCGATGCGGACGTCGGCCTTGGCCACGGCGAGGCGGCGCTGCAGGGCGTCGGCGGTGCAGCCGCTGTCGAAGACGTCGTCCACCACCAGCACGCGCCAGCCGGGGCGGATCGACTCGAGCGCCGGGTCGGCGAACTCGAAGCGGACCTCGCCGCGCCGTCCGATGCCACTATAGGAGGCGCATTTGAGGGCCATGTGGGCGGGCGTTACGCCGTGGTAGGCAAGAAACTCGTGCACCGCCACGCCGACCGGCGTGCCGCCGCGCCAGAGCGCCACCAGGGCGTCGGGACGCCATCCCGAGTCGAGGATCTGCCGCGCCAACCGGAAGCTGTCGAGCAGCAGGTCGTCGGCGGAGATATAGATTTTAGAGTCGGTTGCCATGGAATAAGTATCGCAGGCGGCGCGCCGCTGTCAAGGATGCCGGAAGGGACTGGTCACGGGCGGGCGCATGGCGGTTCTGACGGGGATCTTGGGGGCGTTCAAGGAGAAGAGCAAGA
>CAYVKQ010000358.1:0-3432 GCA_964451945.1 uncultured Lentisphaerales bacterium | reverse complement strand
TGCCGCCGAAACACTCGCCGCCGCCGAAGCCCCCCCCGCGACGGAGACGGCCACCGGCACCACCAGCGCCCTCGAGCAATACTCCGCCATCGCGGCTGGTTTCGCCTCCGAGAAGGAGACAGTGCGCGAGGTCCGCTTCCACCGCTGCCGGCACATCCGCGGCGAGACCCTCGCCCAGGCGCTGGAAAACTTCATGACCCCCGCCGGGACGGTGACGGCGAACGACGAGTCGGACGTGGTGGTGATCTCGGATGTCGCCGACAATCTGGACCTCCTGCTGCAGGTGGCCGGACAGCTCGACCAGCCGGTCGCCCAGGTGCTGGTGGAGGTGCGGATCGTCGAGTTCAGCATGGACCGCGATTTCCAGAAGGAGATCAACCTCGAATTCCAAAAACTGGAGAACGTGGCGGCGATCCCCGGCCTGCCGGGCGGCGCGATGGACTTCGTCGGCCGGCTCACCGACGCCTTCGTCGATCCCGGCAGCAACCCGCTCAACACCCGCGGCAGCCTCTCCTACATGCACTGGGACGCCGGCTCGGAGAGCCTGCTGACGGCGTTCGTCCGCTTCCTCGAAACCAACGGCCGCGCCAAAATCCTCTCGGCCCCCAACCTGATCCTGCTCCGCGGCGGCGAGGGGAGCATCATCACCGGCGAGGAGGTGCCGATCCAGACGCAGACGATCACCTCGGGCTCGGTGAGCACCTCGACCACCTTCAAGAGCGTCGGCATCAAACTGCGCATCTGCCCGGTCATCGTCGACAACGGCAAGATCCGGCTGCAGGTCAACCCCGAGGTCTCGAACGTCACCCGCTACGACGAGAAGACGGGGGCGCCGATCATCGCCGTCCGCAGCGCCAACACCGAGCTGGAACTGGGCGACGCCCAGCTCGTCTCGATCGGCGGGCTGCTCCGCAGCGAGGAGAACGAGCGGCAGCGCCGGGTGCCGATCCTCGCCAGCATCCCCCTGCTGGGGCACCTTTTCCGCGGCACCAGCAAAAGCAGCGTGCAGACGCAGCTCGTGATCTTCCTGCGCGCCACGATCCTCGGCCCGGCGCTGGACGAGCTGCCCGCCGTGCGCAACCTCGAGCTGCCGCCCGGGGTCCAGAGCCAGATGGACCGCGAGGAGGCCCGCTTCCGGATGCCCCGGGAGACGCTGCTCGGCGATGTGGAGAAGCTGCTGGAGCGGCCGGAGGCGCCGGAGGCGGCGGAAGAGTAGGAGTCAGGGTTCAGGGTTCAGGGTTCAGGGTCGGGGTCAGGGGTCAGGGGGAAGATATGGGAGCGTATCGACGCTTAGAGGACTTGGTTGTCTACCAAAAGCTCTGTCGGTTGCACATCGAGGTCTGCGAGGTCAGCCACGGGTGGCCGTCCGAAGAGAAGTACGAATTGGGGTCGCAGATTAGGCGGTCGTCGAACAGCGCGCCGGCGCAACTTGCCGAAAAGTACGATGATCGGCACGTTCGCAACAAGATCGAAGGGATCAACCGAAGTCGCGGAGAGGCTGCCGAGACTGTGCATCACCTGTACATGGCACACCTCAAGGGGTATGAGGCGCTGACGACGTACGAGAACTACCGATCCCGCTACCAAGAGTGCATCCGCATGCTCAACGGTATGGAACGTGCCCTCGAAAAAGCTTTGCCGGAGTCTGATCGGCGCTGGCCGAATGCATCGGTGCAGGAAGAAGGCGATGACTATGGAGGCGTTCCTTGCGGATTCCCTGACCCCTGACCCCTGACCCCTGAACCCTGAACCCCGCCATGAACCCCACATCCAAACAACCGCGCCGCCGCCGCCTGCTGGCCCTGGCCCTCCTTGTGGCCGCCGCCGCAGGGACCGCCCTCTGGCTCCGTTCGCGCACCGCGCGCGGCGGGACGGCCGAGGCCGAAACCCGCGACCGCTACGCCACGGTGGCGCGCGGGAGCTTCAACATCGCCCTCGAGCTCGACGGCAACCTCGACGCGATCGAACACCACCTGATCCGCCCGGAGCGCCAGTCGGGCCGATTCGGCCTCGAGATCGTCGAGCTGGTCGAGGACCGCCGCCAGGTCAAGGCGGGCGACCTCCTCTTCCGTTTCTCCGACGAGAAACACGCGATCGAGCAGGACCGCCTGCAACTGGCGCTGGCCGACGAGCAGACCAGCCTGCAACTGGCGCTGGAGGACCTGGCGATGACCAAGGCCGGCAACCTCAGCAGCATCCGCGCGGCCTACGACCAGTTGAACGCCGCCCAGGAGGCGCTCGCACGCTACGAGGAAGAGGACGCCCGCCGCAAGCGGAGCGAGCTGCAGACCGCGATCCAGACAGCCCGCGTCAAGCTCGCCCAGGCGCGCGCCGACCTCTCCGACGCCCGCGCCAAACTGGCCGACGCGCAGATGCAGGACCCCGACAAGGTCGCCGACCGCGAAAAACTCGTCACCGACAAATCCCAGGCGGTCGAGGCGGCCCGCGACGCGGTTTCGGCCGCCTCGGGCAACCTGCGCGTCTTCAAGCAGTATGACCACCCGCAGAAGATGCGCGCGCTGAACGAGGCGCGCACCAAGGCGCAGATGGCGCTGCAGCGCGACCTGGTCAACGCCGCCGGCAACCTGGTCAAGGACGAGCGGCGCATCCAGAACCACCGCACACGCATCCGGCAACTGGAGACCGAGCTTGCGCAACTGGCCAAGATCCGCCAGAACCTGGTCCTGCACGCCCCGGCCGACGGCATCGTGACCTTCGGCAACCCGCAGCGGCGCGCCTGGAGCCAGCCCGAGGAGTTCAAGGTCGGCACCAGTGTGAGCGAAGGGCAGATCATCGCCACGATCCCCGACCTCTCGCGCTTTCTCGTGCGGATCGACCTTCCCGAGGAGTTCCGCTCGCGCATCTCGACCGACCTGCGCGCCGTGCTGCGGAGCAAGGCGATCCCCGACCTGGTGATGGAGGGGCGGATCTCGCAGATCGCCGCCATGGCGCAGAACGTCGTCCAATGGGACCGGTCGAGTCCCAAGATCTACCCCATCGAAATCGCCACCGAGGCGACCGACCCGCGCCTGATGCCGGGGATGACGATGCGCGTGGAGATCATCGTCGAGACGGTGGCCGACGCGCTCCACGTGCCGATCGAGGCGCTCTTCCAGCGGGAGGGGGCCACCTATGCCCGGGTCAAGGGCGCGACCGGCGTCGACGAGCGCCCGGTCGCCACCGGGCGCGCCTCGAACAGCTATGTCGAGATCCTCTCCGGTCTGGAGGAGGGCGAGCGGGTCGCGCTCTACCAGCCGGGGATGGCGAAGTGAGCCTATGGCACTGCTGACCTTCACCGCAGTCTCCAAGACCTACACCGAGGGCGACCAGCCCGTGTCGGCGGTGCGCGACGTCTCCTTCGCCGTGCCGGCGGGGCGGTTCGTCGCCGTCATGGGGGCGTCGGGGTCGGGCAAATCGACCATTCTCAACATC
>CAYVKQ010000357.1:0-3478 GCA_964451945.1 uncultured Lentisphaerales bacterium | reverse complement strand
GCGTGCATGCGCTGGCCGTAGTTGTCCGTGTAGTTGTACGGCGCGCGGAACGAGCTCGTGATGAGCTGCCGGTAGTTGGGGAGATTGGGATAGTTGGCGTTCCCCGTCAGGTGGCCGAGCGCCTCGCCTCCGATGCCCGTCCAGACTTCCCGCACGATGCCCCATTCCGAATTGCCGGTGAGGTATGTCGGCTCCAGCACGGTGGCGGTCTTCGTCAGCGAGCCGGGGAAAAGCGAGTCGAACTTGTAGCCCGTGCCCTCCATCGAGATCGTGAGGCCGGAGATCGTCTCCGACGACTCGTTCTTGAGTTCGACCTCGATCGAATAGGTCCCGGTGGGCTTGATGTTGACGGTGAAGGGGATTTCCGCAGCGGATGCCGTCGCGGCGGCCAGCAGGGCGCCGGCGGCGAGGTGGTTGAACAAGCGGTGTGTATTCATGGCGGACCTCATCGGGCGTTCAGGGCGTCGATTTCGCTGATGCGGTTGAGTTCGAAGCGGCCCTCGGTCTTGAGGCCGATCGGCGCCGTCGCGGGGGCGGGGCCCAGGGGCTTGTGCAGGCCGAAGATCTCTTCGCGGTAGGTGCCGGCGATGCGCGTGATGCCGTACCCGGCGGACTCGACGGCACCGCCCGGCGCGCCGTCGAAATCGAAGCGGATCTCGCGCCGGATGTCGAAGCCCGTCGCGTGGTCGGGATGCCGCCGGTGGCGGAAGGGGTTGGTCGGATGGTCGGCCGGCAGGATCAGGGTTCCGGCGAGCCCCGCCGGACCGAGATCCGTCGGCTGGGCCAGCGCCGCGACGAGGCGCGCGTCGCCCGACCCCGGCGCGAATGCGCCAGCGAGCGGCAGCTCCGTGCGGCGCGCCCGCGCCGCCGCCACGTAGGCGCCGCGCAACGCCTGGGCCGCCGCCGCTTTCGCGGTGCCCTGGAGCGAGGCGGAGGTGTAGAGCGCGTTGCCCGCGCGCTCGGCGATGACCGCGACTGCCGCGGCGTCTGCCGCGATCGCGGCGGCGCCTTGATAGGCCGTCGACTGGATGAAGGCGTCGTAGTCGAGCGTGGGTGCCGTCGTCGGCAGCGGGTGGCGCGCCACGCGGTCGCTCAGCTCCGCGCGCCCGGCCTGGTCGGCCAGACTCTGGATCGCCGCGGCGGGCTGTGTCCGGTTCCCGAAAGCCGAAGCCGCCATCGCGCCCAGCACCGCGTCGATCGCGTCGGTGGCGCGCGTGTCCTCGTAGCGGTTCACCTTCGCGAGCAACCCGGCGGTGATCGCGTCACTGGCCGCCTGCGTCGTCCGCATCGCGTCAAGGACGCCGGCTAGCGTCGCGCCGGCCGCCTTCGCGGCGGCGGCGCCCGCCTCCGCGGCCGCGGCGATCATGTCGGAGAATGTCTTGCCGGCAATGAAGCGCTGGTACTTGTTTTCGATGTCGGCCGCCGCCGCCGCCGCGTTCTGGACGGCGGCGAGCCGGTCGGCGGGAGCCGCCGCCGCGGCGACCGCCAACACGGTTTGGATCATCTCGTTCGCGCGCGTGTCGCCGTAGAACGAGACCGTCCGCAGCGCTTCCGCCGCGGCGGACAGGGTGGCGACGACCGGCGCGTTGGTGTCGGCCGCGATGGCGCCCAGCGCGGCGGCGTCGATTTGATCGAGGAAGGCGTCGAAGGCGGTCGCCGCGTCCGCCTGGGCCGCGAGGGCGTCGAGCGCCGGGGTCATGGCCGCAACGGCCGCGGCGCGTGCCGCGTTGCGCTCCGCCGGGGTTGACACCGCCAGCGAGGGGGTGGCCGCGAAGGTCGCGGCCCGCGCGGTCGCGGCCGCCACGATCGCGTCGAGCGCGGCGGTCGCCCGCGCGTCGCCGAAGTCGAAGACCGCGCTCGCGAGACGCATCGCGGGCTGCGGCGGGAATTCGGGGTAGAGGCGGGGATCGGTCACCAGCGCCATGTCCGCCTCGGCGAGGCCCGTGCCGCCGGCCGCGCGGTTGAGGATCGCGACGTCCTTGAGCAGAAACGCCTGGCCGGCGCCGTTGACGTGGACGATGAGGCGAATGTCGGCGGCGTCGTGGGTCGGCGTGGGGACTCGAGGGTCGGGCGCGACGGGCACGTTGTGCTCGTCGAGCGGCACCGCGACTTCGTTGACGGCCAGCAGCTTCGCCGAGCCCACCCACAGCCCCCGCAGGGGGTACGATTGCGAGCAGGCCGACGAGGCGACGATGGCGGCGGACAAGGCGACAACCCAGCGGGCGATCGCGCGTGGTGATGTTCTCGGATTCATGAATGGCCTCCCGTATTGGAATGTGGCGTCCGGCCGCGCCGGGCTAAGGGTTCTCATCGCGCGTCGCGGTGACCGGCACGACGGTCTTCGTACCGAAATCCGTGAGGACGGTGATGAGGGAGCGGCGCTCGCCAGGCGTGACGTCCTGCGAGCGCAGCTTGAGGGGGAGCCGGATCACCTGGCCGGCGTTCAGCGCGGGCAGCGGCTGTTCCCAGTTCCCGGCGGGGAGGTGGAGCGAGAGCGCGCGCATGCCGCCGGCCGCTTCGTCCAGAACCTCGATGTCCACGCTGATCGGCACGGGCGCGTCGGGATCGGCCGTGTGGACGAGGCGCAGGGCGACGGGGTGCGGCGCGCGGTTGCGGAAGACGATCTCGCTGCCGCCGCGCTGGGAGAGGATGACGCCGAAGGGGGATGGTGTCGAGACCTGGAGCGGCCCCGTGTAGTCCGAGGTGCCCTGGCAGTGGATCCAGAACGCCTCGCCCGCCCGCATCGATTCGGCCGCCGGGTCCAGCACCTGGCGCCATTTGCCCGCGACGAGGCGGTAGATGCGGCCGGGGTTGTGGGCCGGCGAGCCGGCGAAGAACTGCGCGAAGGTCGGCGCACCGGAATCCTGGAGCGGGAAGCCTACGAAGTTGAAGGCGTCGGGCTGCCAGGCCGTCAGGGCCGGCGGCACGCCGCCGGCGAGGACGAGCGTGGCGTTGGTGGTCGCGTGGACGAGATAGGCCTTGGCGCCCTGCACCTCGTAGAGGTTCGAGAGGAAGGCGTCGGGGCGGGACGGGGCGTACCAGACGGCCCAGCCCTGCGCCAGCGCCAGGTCCGCGCCGGGATCCTTGACGAACTGACCGCCGGCGGGCACGGCGTCGTGCGTCGCGACGGCGTCCACCGGCCGGCCGGCGAACACGGCCGCCGGCGCCGGTTCGGCGGGATCGACCTCGATGTAGACCGCGTTCCAGCCGGTCTGCAATTCCAGGATCTGTGTGAGAAGGGTTTGGGCCCGGAGTGTTCCGGCGAGTGCCAGGCCCGCCAGCAACACGGCCGGGGCAGCGACATGTCTGAACGTTCCGGGATTCCGCAAGATCGTCCACCCATCCGTGATCATTTTCATGCCTGCCGCCTCCGGGGACATAGGAATGGAAACCGAGGGATAAACCAGTACCGAGGGATAAACCAGTGCTACACCTCTAGACAAAAGAGGAGTATAGATATTGAGCCGCGATTTCGCAA
>CAYVKQ010000356.1:0-3485 GCA_964451945.1 uncultured Lentisphaerales bacterium | reverse complement strand
GGCGGCGGCGGTCGCAGGGGGCATGGCGGTGGCGGCGCTCGGGACGGACACGGGCGGGTCGATCCGCCAGCCCGCGTCGTTCTGCGGCTGCGTCGGCCTCAAGCCCTCCTACGGCCGCGTCTCCCGCTACGGGCTGGTGGCCTACGCGTCCTCGCTCGACCAAGTGGGGCCGATGACCAAGACCGTCGAGGACGCCGCGCTCTTGCTGAGGGTGATGGCCGGCGGCGACCCGCGCGACTCGACCTCGCTTTTTGAACCCGTGCCCGATTACGCGGCGGCCTGCGCCGGGGAGCTGTCGGGGGTGCGTCTGGGACTGCCGCGGGAGTACTTCGTGGACGGCATCGACCCCGAAGTCGGCGCACGCGTGCGCGAAGCCGCGGAGGCGTGCCGCCGCGGCGGCGCCGAGGTCGTCGAGGTGAGCCTTCCGCACACCGAATACGCGGTGGCGACCTATTACATCCTGGCGTCGGCCGAGGCGTCGGCCAACCTGGCCCGCTTCGACGGCGTGCGCTATGGCTTCCGGAGCGCGCATCCGGCCGCCACGCCGACCGAACTCTACTGCCGCACGCGGGCCGAAGGGTTCGGCCCCGAGGTCAAACGGCGCGTCATCCTGGGAACCTACGTCCTCAGCGGTGGCTACTACGACGCCTACTACCTCCGCGCGCAGCGCGTGCGCACACTCATCCGCCGCGATTTCGAACGCGCCTTCGAGCGCTGCGATGCGCTGCTGACGCCCGTTGCGCCCGATCCCGCCTACCGCTTCGGGGCGGTTGCGGGGGACCCGCTCAAGGCCTATCTGGGCGACATTTTCACCGTGACGGCGAATCTGGCCGGCATCTGCGGCCTCTCCGTCCCCTGCGGCACCACCCGCGACGGGCTCCCGGTGGGGTTGCAGGTGCTGGCCCCCGCCTTTCGTGAGGAGCGGCTGTTCCGGATCGGTCACGCGTACGAACGGTGCCGGGAAGGGGGCGCGTGAAACAGGCCTACGAGATGGCGGTGGGGCTGGAAGTGCATGTCCAGCTCAAGACGCGCACCAAGATGTTCTGCGGCTGTCCGACCTCGTTCGCCGCGGCGCCGAATACCTGCGTCTGCCCCGTCTGCCTTGGCTACCCCGGCGCCATGCCCGCCATGAACCGCGAGGCGGTGCGCCTGACGCTCGTCGGCGGTCTCATGCTGGGGTGCACCGTCAACCCAGTCAGCGCCTTCGACCGCAAGAGCTATTTCTATCCCGACATGCCCAAGAACTACCAGATCTCGCAGTACGGCAAGCCGCTGTGCGTGGGGGGCGGGGTCGAGGTGCCGCGCGCCGACGGCACCTCCAAGCGGATCCGCCTGGTGCGCATCCATCTCGAGGAGGACGTGGCCAAGAGCACCCACCGCGCCGGCTGCAGCGGCGTCGATTTCAACCGCGCCGGCACGCCGCTGATGGAGATCGTGACCGAACCCGACATCGCTTCGGCCGACGAGGCGGTCGCCTTCCTCAACGCGTTGCGGGAGCTGCTGCTCTATGCCGGGGTCAGCGCCTGCAATCTCGAGGAGGGGAACATGCGCTGCGACGTGAACGCGAGCCTGCGCCCCGGCGGCAGCGCGACGCTCGGCACGAAGACCGAAATCAAGAACATGAATTCCATTTCGGGCGTTCACGACGCGCTGGAATACGAGCGGGCGCGCCAAGCCGGCATCCTTGACGCCGGCGGGCGAATCGTGCAGGAGACACGGCGGTGGGACGTCGAGAACGGGTTCACGGTCGCGATGCGCACCAAGGAGGACGCCCACGACTACCGCTATTTTCCCGAACCCGATTTGCTGCCGGTGGTCACGACGCCCGAACAGGTGGAGGCGCTCCGCCGCGACCTGCCCGAGGCGCCGGCCGCCCGTCGCGAACGCCTCTGCCGCCAGTACGGGATCCCGGCATACGACGCCGGCGTCCTGGCCGCCGACCGTCCCACGGCCGATTTCTTCGAGGCGGTTGCCCGGCGCTGCGGCAATGGCAAGGCGGCCTCGAACTGGATCATGACCGACGTTCTGCGGCTGGTCACCGCCCGCGCGAGGCCGCTGGCGGAGAGCGCGCTCTCGCCGGAGGCGCTGGCGGAACTGATCGGTCTGGTGCGGGACGGGACGATCAACGCGCCGACCGCGAAGGAACTGCTGGACGTGCTGTTTGCCAACGGCGGACACCCCGCCGAGGTTGTCGCCCGCCGCGGCTTGGCGCAGGTGAGCGACGCGGATGCGCTGGACGCGTGGATCCGCGAAGTTTTCGCCGAAAACCCCGGGACCATCGCCGACTGGAGGGCGGGAAAACGCGCCGCCGCCGGTTTTCTGGTCGGCCAAGTCATGAAACGGAGCCGGGGGAAGGCCGACCCGAAACGGGTGGGGCGCCTGATCAACGAGCGGTTGGCCCAGGCGGACGCGCAGGCAAGACCGCCTCCGGGCGGCGCAGCGCAGGAGGAGTCTCGTGACATCAAATGACGACTATGTGCTGCAACTGTTGTTGGAGCAGAACCTGGTCACCCAGGATCAGGTCGATACCGCCGCCGTCTCCCTGCGCCAGGAGGGGGAGACGACGGTCGACGTACTGCTCAACATGGGCGTCATTTCGGAAGAAGACACGCTCACGCTGATCGCCTCGCAGTTCGGCATGGAGTACGTCCGCCTCGACCCGGCGACGCTCGATGCGAGCATTCGCGACAGCCTCTCGGCGGAGATGGCCCGCAAGTACGGCGTCGCGCCGCTGTACCGAACCGGCGACACCCTGACGCTGGCGATCAGCGACCCGATGAACTACGACGCGATCGACAGTCTGGGCTACCTGCTCAAATGCCGGATCGAGAGCGTGGTGGCGTCGCGGTCCGAGATCAAGGCCGTCCAGGACAGTTTCTATCCTCCCGAGAACGACATGGAGTCGCTCCTGGGGCAGATGTCCGGCGCGGATGTCGACGTCACCCAGATTGTGGAAGGCGGGGACGAAAGCAGCGACGCGGACGCGCCGGTGATCAAGCTGGTCAACCTGATCATCGTGGAGGCGTGCAACCGGCGGGCGTCCGACATCCACCTGGAGCCGATGGAGAAGAATTTCCGCGTCCGCTTCCGCATCGACGGCGCGTTGCAGGAGATGGAAAGTCCGCCCAAGCGCCTGCAGGGCTCGATTCTGCAGCGCATCAAAATCATGTCGGGCATGAAGATCGCCGAAAAACGGGTGCCGCAGGACGGGCGCATCGAAGTCAACTACCGCGGCCGCAGCCTCGATCTGCGCGTGTCCTGCGTGCCGACGAACCATGGCGAAAGCATCGTCATGCGTATCCTGGACAAGGAGAACATCTCCTTCGGACTGCCGCAGCTGGGCTTTCTCTCCGACGATCAGCAGAAGTTCGAACGGCTGATCACCCTGCCCGACGGCGTGCTGCTGGTGACGGGACCGACCGGTTCGGGGAAGACGACGACGCTCTACGCCTGTCTCGGGCAGATCAACCGTCCCGACCGCAAGA
>CAYVKQ010000355.1:0-3485 GCA_964451945.1 uncultured Lentisphaerales bacterium | reverse complement strand
GGCGCGATGATCGTCGAGGCGCCAGCCGCGATGACCCGCCAGATGCGCCGCCACCAGGCGCCACCCGGCTGATCGGAAACCCGAAGAGATGCGCCGCGGGGGTGCCCTGCCACACCCGGTTCCGCACACGCTGCGGTGGCTCACCCAGCGATATCGGTTGCGGATCCGTTGCTGTTTGTGTATTGTTCCCGTCATGGAACATCGTCACATCGTGCAGCGGGAGACGCTCAGCAGCGCCGCGATCGATGACATCATCGACCGGGGGGGGCGCGACGATTGGGCCTTTTTGCGCCACCAAGCTGATACGGACGATGACGTCATGAGAAAAATCGCCCGCGTCTGTCAAGCGCGTTGTGTCGATCCGTACGCGCAACGCTACCACCTGTGGAGCCACTATGCCCGATACGCCCTTGCCTGAGTGGGAAGCGCTTCTTTCCTCGGCGGCACGCCTCCAGAAGATTGTCCCCGAATCCGTGCTTGTGGGCGGAACCGCCGCTGCGACCTATGCGCACCATCGGGTTTCCGTCGATCACGATCACACGTTAAACGACCTTCGCGGAAGGTTCGACGAGATTCTTGCTTTACTCGAATCTGTCGCCGGCTGGAGAACGGACAGTCTCCGCTTCAGCAACTGCAGATTCAACTTGCCAATCCCCTGCCGTTCGATCTCGACGAAACGGATTTGAGCGAGTACAGGAACCTCGCGGCTGAATGGCAGGATTGGAGTGTCGTCAAGTCCTGTTGTGCGTCCGCCGCCGTCGCGTTGCTCAAAAGTCTCTGATTAGATCTTCTGCTGCACCCGGGTGAAAGTCTCCCCGAAGCCATCGGATTCCTTCTCCAGCGTCGCCAGCAGCGCGTCGGCGAAGGCGCGCGCCGTCGGCCAGCGGTCGCCGGGGTTGAAGGCAAGGGCGCGGGCGAGCACCGCGGCGGTGGCTGCCGAAACGCCGCTGAGCGGCGGCCGCGGCGTATGGGCAAGATCGGCCAGGGTGGCGTTTTCCGCTTGCGGCAGGTAGCCGCTGAGCATCTGGTAGGCGACGACGCCGAAGGCGAAAATGTCGGTGGCCGGCCCCAACGCCTCGCCGCGGAGCTGCTCGGGGCTCATGTAGGAGGGGGTGCCGACGACCAGCTCCCCGGGCGCGGCGCGCTGGTTGGCGAGGGCCGCGATGCCGAAGTCGATCAGCTTGGGGACACCCGCGCTGCCAACCAGGATGTTGGCCGGAGTCAGGTCGCTGTGGACGACCCCCGCGGCATGGGCGTGGCCGAGGGCGGCGGCGATGGCGCCGACCATCGCCTCGAAGAACGCGGGAGAAGGATGGGGGTTCCCGCGCAGGATCATGCCCAGGCTGGGTCCGTCGATGTACTCCATGACGAGAAAATAGTGGCCGCCCCTTTTTTCGAGATTGTAGAGGCGGACGATGTGCGGGTGCGCGAATGACATGCAGATCCGGGCTTCGGACTGCAGTTCGCTCAGCGCCCGGGCGTCGTGGTAGAGGACCGGGTGGAGCAGTTTCACGGCGACCGGCATGTCGAGCAGAAGGTCGTGGGCGCGGTAGACGCGGCCAGAACCGCCCTCGCCGATGGCCTCGTCGAGGCGGTAGCGGCCACCGCCCTCCCCGCCCCCTTCAGCCTCCCGGCGTCCGGCGGCGGGCGCGTCCCGACGCTCGGCCTGTTTCAGGGCGTGGTTGCCGGTTGCCTTCGCCTTGGCGGCCGCGTGGGGCAGAAGGCCGCGGATGACGTCGTGGACGGCGCCGATTTGCCACGGCTTCGGCAGAAAGCCGGCGACGAGCCCCTGGTCGATCAGGCGCACCGTCTGCAGACGGCAGATCGGCGGACCGCTGAAGAGCAGGCGCGTGCCGGGCGAGAGGTCGCGGCATTTCTCGGCGATGGCGCGGCCCGACGCGTCGTTGGCGCTCACGTCGCAGATCAGGATGTCGGGCTGCAGACGCTGCAGCACCGGCCAGAGCTGGAAGACCGAGGGAGCGAAGGCGAGCACGGCATCGAGGCCGGAGAGCGCCTTGTGGACGCCCGTCGGCGACGGGTCGAGAATGAGCAGGATCGGCATGGGCGACGGTCTCCCGGGGGCGCGGCGCAGGCTAGCGCCAGCGGTCGGCGATGCGGGCGGCGGTTTCGGCTTCGCCGGGGCTGTTGAAGCCGCACAGGATGTAGACGCCGTTCGCCCCGAGCGCCTTGAGGATGCGTTCGACGTCTTGCACGCCTGCGCCGATGATCTGCACCGACTTGCCGGCGTCGAGAATCCGCTTGTACAGCGGAAACCACCGTTCGTGCGCGCCGCTCTCGATGCCCGACTGCGGCGTCCACTCGATCGCGCGCAGCGGCGTGATGTCGAGCAAGTGGTCGAGGTGGCAGATGCATTGCGTGCCGTCGAGGTGGTACATCGCGTGGTCGAGCCAGGCGCACTGTCCGGTCAGGGCGGGTTTGACGAAATCGCGGAACATTCCGGGCGAGAACATGGCGCAGGCATCGCACTGCACCTTGGCGGTTCTGCCCGGTCCCCAGATGCGGAACGCACCCCACGCCGAACTGCCGTCGGGCTCCTTGCAGATGTCGTAGAGTCGGGTGTAACCCTCGAAGAACGCCTGGTTGATCTCGGCGACCGCGCGGCGCACCCAGTCCGGATTCTCGATCATGTCGATCATAAGCGTCTGCGGGTCGCGCAGCGCCGAGAGGATGTCGATGTTCTCCACCAGATCGGGGAGGCCGACGAGGTACTGTCCCGCCGCCAGCGCCTTGTGGGCACGGAGCTGCGCCTCGTGCACCCGCCACCAGGGGGCGTCGGGGTTGAAGCGGAGCGGCGGCAGGGCGTTGACGTCGGGGGCGCCGCGGAACGCGGGCTCGAACCAGACCGTCTCGGGGGAGAAACCCGGCTCGCAGCCGAGGGCGAGCGCGAGCGACCCGGGGCCGATGTCGCTGTCGGCGACCGGCAAGATGTCGGCGCCGTAGTACCCTTTGCCCAGCAGCGCGTGGCAGAAGCGGGCGCGCCAGGCGACGTCCGCGTAGTGGTGCCGGATCTCGGGCGAGGGATGGGGCGGGACGGGCGCCGGGTCGTGCGGCACGGCGGCGTCGGGCCGCCCCCAGCTGCCGACGACCACGCCGCGGTGGTTCCACCAGTCGGTGAAGTGTTGCCGCGTCTCGGCCCAGCTCGGTTTCCACGCGCAGGATTTCATGGGTCTCAGGTTAGCCGAATCGGCAGGGATTGGGGAGGCAAATCTTGACGATGCAGGCACGCGCTCCGGCCCACGCGACAGCGGTAGCGCCGATACCAGATTGCCTGAGCCCCGGCGGCAGCATTTGGGAATGCGGTGGCAAGCGAAGCGCGACACCGCTCTCAAGCGCAAGAAGACGGAGCCAAACCAGGAAAAGGATATGAAGTTAAGATACGTTTGCCCTGGTTGACCCGGAGGGGAGATGGCAGCAATTCTAATTTTGGGTTTGATCGGAGGGTTGATTTTTGGGGAGTTGTTGTT
>CAYVKQ010000354.1:0-3518 GCA_964451945.1 uncultured Lentisphaerales bacterium | reverse complement strand
CGACGCTGGGTAGCTTGGGCGAAGAGTGCGCGGGGCGTTCCTGCCGCCACTTCCGGCGGTGCTTCGTGCGGCGCGTGCGCGAACGCGCGGCACGTGCGCATGTGGTGGTGGCCAACCACGCGCTGGTCTTTATCGATGCCGGCGACAACGGCGCGGCGCTGCCGCCGCACCGGCAGCTGGTGTTCGACGAGGCGCACAATCTGGAGGCGGCGGCGACGCGCCACTTTTCGGTCGAGGTGACCCCAAAACGTCTGCGCATGTTGCTGCGGCGTATTTTTGCGGAGCACAAGGGACGCACCACGGGTATTCTGGAGAGCCTGCGCAAGCAGCTTGAACAGGGGGTGGTGGCCAACAAGGGCGAGCGGCGGCAGGAGCTGCGGCGGCTGGCGCGCGAGGCCAAAGCCTCGCTGACGGCGGTGCGCGAGGCGGGCGACGATTTTTTCGGGGCGTTGCCGGAGGTTTTGGCGAAAGGGCGGGAGACGTGCCGCATTCGGTCAGCGGCTGCGGGGGAGACGGTGCGGACGGACCCAGGCGCACCCGAACGGACTCAGGCCGATGCCGGAGGCAACGGTACGGCGCCGCCGACCGTAGCGGACGAAATCCAGCGCGACGGGGGGTTCCGGGCGTGGAAGGGGACGGCAGGGCGCACGGAAGTGGCTGCGGGCGCGATACATTTGGTGGCGACGCTGCGGCGTACTGCGGGATTACTCGATGGTCTGGCGCAGACGCTGCAGGCGGGAATGGAGAACGAACTCGGCCTCTATGCCGACCAGGTGGCCGACGTCGGCGGTGCGGCCAAGATGCTCAAGGAACTGGCGGGCGACATCTGTTTCGCGTTGGCCGCGAACGATCCGGACTACGTGTTTTGGATTGAGCTGGGACGGCGACCCGAGCGGGCTGTGCGGGGCCGTGCCGCGCCGCAGACAGGCGAACTGTGGGCCGCGCCGCTGAGTGTCGCAGCGGCGCTAGCCGAGCAGATTTACAGCAAGAAAGAAACGGTGATTTTTTCTTCGGCGACGTTGCGCGTGGGCAGCCGCTTCGACTTCATGGCGCGCCGGCTCGGGATCGACCGGATCGAGGCGGGGCGTCTGGTTACCTGTCTGGCGGCAAGTCCGTTTGACTATGAGCGACAATGCGAGGCGATCGCGGCGCAGTTTCTACCCGAGCCGCGAAGCGGCGAGGAGACGGCGGTCTACGTCGAGCAGCTCGCGGGGCTGATGCTTGACGTTTTCACGGTGATGCGGGGGCGGTCGCTGGCGCTTTTCACAAGTTATCAGATGATGCGGCAATGCGCCGACCTGCTGCGGCAGCCGCTGGCCGAGGCGGGCATCCGGCTGCTGATGCAAGCCAAGGGGGTGTCGCGCGACCAGATCACGCGCACCTTCCGCGGCGCCGGCGCCTCGGTGTTGTTCGGGGCGCAGTCGTTTTGGGAAGGGGTCGACGTGGTCGGCGAGGCGCTGAGTTGCGTGGTGATCGCGCGGCTGCCGTTTCTGGCGGTGGGCGACCCGGTGGTCGAGGCGCGCTGTGAACGGATCGACGCCTCCGGGGGGAGTTCGTTCCGCGAATTCTCGATGCCGACGGCGGTAATTCGCTTCCGCCAAGGGTTTGGCCGGCTGATCCGGTCGACGCGGGACCGCGGCCTGGTGGTGATCGCCGATCCGCGGATCGTGACCAAAGGCTATGGCCGGCGTTTCGTCGAAGGGTTGCCGTGTCCGCTGCATGCGGCCGAACGTCGCGACGAACTGCTGGAGCGGGTGAAGGCGTTTTTCGGCGGCTGACGTGTTTGCGCACCCACCCGGTGAGTGCGCGGAAGAGGGAGCGCACGTGGTGCCGGGGCTATCCCATCCGTCCCACCGTCGTTCGCACATACTCGATATAGTTCCGCGAAGTGGGCCCCGTGCGGAAATGCCGGGCGGAGCGCGCCAACTGGCCGAAGACCGCAGCGTACTCGGCTTCGCTCCACGGCCGCAGTCCGAGAACGAGCGCTGCGCTCTGCCAGACGATATCGTGCAGCGGCCCCAGACTCTTCCCGTCCGGCCGCCGCCGCATGTGGGAGTAGATTTCGAGAAACTCCTCATCGGCCGGGCTCGACTCCATGGTGTGGCAATACCGGTAGACGTTGTACTCGACCCGATAGAAGAAAGGCACGTACGCCTCCGGGTAGTGTTCCATTTCGGAGTCGGGAGGCGGCTGACGGCCGCCGCGGAAGAGCGCCTGCAACGACTCGACCCGCCACTCGGCCAGCCGCTCCCCGTTCCCGATCAGCACGTCGGAGCGGGCTTCCAAATGCGCTTTCTCACTCGGCGAAAAGACGATGCTGAGATATAGCTCGCCAGGCTTGAGCCCGCCCCCGTCCGCCGCTCGCTTCAGCGACGCGACAAGATCGAGGCCCGTTTCATCCGCGCCCTCCATCCTCTCCTTCTCCGCTGCGTTCCGCTTACTCCAAAACAGCACGCTGACCTCCTTCCATTGACCTCTACCTACCGATTGACCTCTACCCACCGATGGTCGTCAGCATAGCGGTAACTGGCTCTCATGGCAACCGGGTAATCCAGGGCCGACGCATCTAAATTCCGCCCCGCTTTTTCACCTTTTGGCGCTTTTTTTTGCGCGGGGAAAAGCGGTGTCGCGCTTTGCTTGCCACCGCAATCCGAAAGGGCCGGTGAAACGGCGGCGTCGTCTTGGAGTGCGGCGGCAAGCGGTACCCCGCGCGACGCCGCTCTTGTTTCAATCATGTCGAGGTCAGCCCGCGGGGACGAGCAAGGTGTTGCGGACGCCGGCCAGGATCAGTTGCGCGGCGAAAGCGGCGAGGATGAGGCCGGTGATGCGGCTCAGGATCGAAAGGCCGAGGCGGCCGAGGCGGCGCTCGACCCGCTCGGCGGTCAGCAGCAGCAGGAAGACGCAGCCGAGGGAAGCGATCAGCGCGGCGAAGCTGGCGCTGACGTGTCCCAGGTCGGTCGCCGAGGCGCGCATGACCAGCAGCGTGCCGATGGTGCCCGGCCCGACGGCGATCGGCAGGGCCAGCGGCACCACGGCGAAGTCGTCGTCGCGCGGTTCCGGCGCCTGAAGCTGGCCGCGGGCGAGGGTGATGGCATTCAGAAAGAGCAGGGCGCCGGCGCCGACGCGGAAGGAGTCGACGCTGATGGCCATCACGCGGAACAGGTAGTTGCCGCAGCCGAAGAGGACGGCGCAGATGGCGACGGTGGCGAGAAAAAAGCGGCCGGCGCCGCGCCGCCGCTGCGAAGGCCCCATTCCCTGCGAAAACGAGATGAAGGCCGAGAGGACGACAAAGGGGGTCAGCAGAAAGAAGTAGGTGATCCACTCGCCGATGAAATACGCGATCAACCGCATGCCGAGTCCCTCCAGACATGGGCATCATAGCAGATGTGCGCCGCGGGCGCGAGGGCGCTGCGCAAGCGGTAATCGGTGGAGGTGCTTGCAGAACCCCTTGCTTGCAGGTGTGGCACGGGCATCTTGCCCGTGTTTCATGGGCGGGACGCCCATGCCACGAGGGGTTT
>CAYVKQ010000353.1:0-3583 GCA_964451945.1 uncultured Lentisphaerales bacterium | reverse complement strand
ATGGGCGTCCCGCCCATGGAACACGGGCAAGATGCCCGTGCCACGCCTGCAAGCACGGGGTTTTGCAAGAACCTCGGATGAAGGAACCATTTTCGAGAAACGATCGGGATTAGGATTACGATCCCAATCGTAATTGTAATCTTGGCTACAAAATCGGGAGGGAGGAACAACGATGACGACAATTCATGGTGCCCGCGGGATGCGTTTGCTTGCGTTCGGAGCGCTCGCGTTGCTGGCAGGCGGTCTCCGCGGCGCGGCGCCGGCGTTTCTGATCGGCCCGCGCGACCGCGTGGTGATCTATGGCGACTCGATCACCGCCGGCGTCGAGTACCAGTACTACCCGCGCTCCATCGAGGCGTACGTGCGCACCCGCTATCCGGGCTGGCAGGGCGAGATCTGGAACCGCGGCGTGAGCGGCGACACCGCCGGCAATCTCGAGCGGTTCCGCAAGGACTGCCTGGCGCTCAAGCCGGACCTGGTTCTCTTCAACATGGGGATGAATGACGGGGGCGGCGCCGATCCCACCTTGTCGCTGCGCCGCTTCGTCACCAATGTGACGGCGGTCGCCACGACGGCGCGCGCCGCCGATCCGCGGCTGCGCCTCGTGCTGGTCTCGCCGATCCTCTACGAGACGCGGGGCAGCGGCGCGAAGCCGCAGTACGCCTATGTATTGCGGCGCCTTGCCGGAGAGGAGCGCGATCTGGCGCGCCGCCTCGGACTCCCCTTCATCGACCTCAACCGCGACTACGGCCGGACGATCGGCATGGCCGAGGCGCTCTTTCCCGGCACGACCTCGTTCTCGGCCGACGGCATCCACCCCGCCACAGCGGGCGGCCATCTCTTCATCGCCATCCACATCCTCAAGGGGCTGGGTGCCGGCGACGAGCTGGCGGACGTCCATCTCGACGCCCGCAAGCGGAAGGCCGTGGCGGCGCGCGGCGCCGATGTCCGCCGCATCACGGCGACCGAGGCGGGCGGACTGGCGTTCGAGCGGACGCTCCAGGCGCTGCCCTTCCCCATCGTCACCGAAACCGGCGGGGTGCCCTACCGCGACCGCGCGGTCGCCTGGATCGAGGAGATCGGCGAGACCTTCAACGCCGACCGGCTGCGGGTGACCGCCCTCCCCGCCGGCGCCTACACACTGCGGATCGACGGGCGCGCGGTGGCGACGGTGGAGGCCGAAGCGCTGGCCGACGGCATCAACCTTGCCTGGTTTTACGACACGCCCGACCAGGAGCAGGCGGTCGCCGTCTCCGAGGCGGTCGGGCGCAAACAGAAAATCCAGGCCAAGCTCTGGCGTTTCAAGGGGGACGACGCCGAGCGCGCCGCGCTGGAGGTCCAGTGCCGCGAAGCCGTGGAGGAGATCGGCCGCCTCTGCCGCCCCGCGCCGCACCAGGTGGCGCTCGAGCCCGCGCCGGGCGTCACGGCCGACCGCTTCCGCCGCGGCGAACAGATTCTGGGGATCAAGGGTCCCGCGACGCTGGCCTGCGACGCCGACGGCGTCTTCCGCCAGACGGTCACGGTGGCGGTGACCAACTTCTCCCCCCTGCCGCGGCGGGTCGAGCTGATGTGGGAAGGCCCCGGCGCTGTACCCGCGGCCATCGTCACCAACCTGCCCGCCGCCGCGTCGTGCACCGCGTCCTTCGCGCTGACGCTCCCCGCCGACGCTCCCGCGCCGCGGCTGCTGGTGCGCCACCTGCCCGAAGACCTCTCCTTCCCCGCGCTGGTGCAGACGGTCCAGCCGTCGCTGGCCCGTTTGCTGACGGTGCCGCGCGGCAAGGCGGACACCACCGCCGACGGCAACCTCGCCGAGTGGGACGGCGGCCCGGCCGCGGTCATCGACTTCGAGTCCTGTTTCTCCGCCACGGCGCGCGCCCGCCGCCAGGGGCCCGCCGACTGCGGCGGCGTGGCGAAGCTCCGCTGGAACGAGCGCGGCTTCGCCCTGGGCGTGGCGGTCAGCGACCAGGACCATGTCAGTCACTTCACCGACCCCGAGCGGGTCGGGTGGGATGACCATCTGTCCGTCTCGCTCGCGGGCAAGTCGTTCAGCTTCGTGCTGACGAAGGAGGGTCCGGTGCTGCTGCCGGCGCGGGCGGCGCAGGATGGCGTCGCCTTTGCCGTGCGGCGCGAGGGGCTCTCCACGGTCTACGAGGCGTTCATCCCCTGGAAGGCGGCGGGCATCGAGAAGGCGGAGGCCGGCGCCGTCCATCCGTTCAACCTCTCCCTCGGCGACCGCGACAGCGACGAAAGCGAGCGGACCATGAGCTGGAGCAGTTCGGGAAAGATCCGCCTGCAGGAGTGAACCTTGAAACGGCAGTCGATTCACCACAAAGGCTCCTGCTGACGCCGGCATTGCCCACGAAACACACGAACTGCACGAAAAGTGGAACCGCCAAGACGCCGCGTACGCCAAGGCCTGTTTTGGAGGTGCCCGCCATCCTGGAGCCCGCCGTCCTCGGCGGGCATGGCACACCCCGCCACCTTGGAGCCCGCCGTCCCCGGCGGGTATGGCGCTGGGCCGCGCCGACGTAAACTCGCCAGCCAAGTGGGGCCGACGTTGCACGGCGGCCAACCCGCCCGCTGCCGCCAGTGTCGGCGCCACCCCACGTTCATCCGCGGTTCCTAATCCCCAACTCCTAGCGCCTAACGCTCTTTGCGCCCATGCCTGCGCCGGTAAGATTGGCGCTGCCGCAAGGCGCTACTTGGTGAAGTTGCACCCATCGCACGCGGCACCCCTATGGGACTACGGGCCTTTCGCGCACCAAAAATGTTTGCGCAATAGCACGCGAGCCACTAAACTTCGGCCATTATTTTGGGTATAGTGCGCATGTGTCGCCGCTGTTTCCTTGGGAACTTCCGGCGGCGCGATAGGGAGCCTCATGGAAACGGTTCTGTTCGCTGTTTTGGGCACGTCGCCCTCCGTACTCACCGAAACCGTTTGGGCACTGGCACAAGAGCGCCCCGCCGTCGTTCCCGACCGCGTGATTGTGTTGACTACCACCATCGGCCGGAGCGCGCTTGAGGCGGCACTGCTTGTCGGCGATGACCCGGGGTGGGCGCGTCTCATGCGCACGCTGGAGAAACAGGGTGTGGATGTCGCCGGAAAACTCCGCTTCGGCCTGGCGGCCGATCATGTGCGTCTGTTCCCGGCGGTGAACGGCAAAGGTGATTTGGCCGATATTTCGACATCCGGGGAGAACGAGGCTGCGGCGGATTTCATTCTGCGCGCCCTGCGCTCGGAGACGGAGAACCCGGAAACGCGCATCCTGGCCTCGATCGCGGGGGGGCGCAAGACGATGGGCGCGCTGCTGATGTCCTGCATGAGCCTGCTGGGGCGCGGACAGGACCGTGTGCTGCACGTGCTCGTCAATCCCCCTTTCGACACGCCGCTCGATCCGCCGTTCCTGTTTCCGGTCAAAGGCGCCAAGTACCGCACGCGCGACGGCAAACCCGTCAGCGCGCGCCCCCGGGTGGATCTGATAGACGTCCCCTTCGTGAAAATGCGGGGTTGGTATGAAGCCGCTTTTAAGAGCGCCCCGCCGAGCTATGCCGCCCTTGTCGCCGGCGTGCAGCGGCAGGCGCC
>CAYVKQ010000352.1:0-3588 GCA_964451945.1 uncultured Lentisphaerales bacterium | reverse complement strand
CCGGGGCGGATCACCAGCGGATATCCGAGGCGGTCTCGGATCTGCCGCGCATCCTCCAGCGTATGGGCCGCCTCGCCGCGCGGCATGTCGAGGCCGATCTGCAGCATGGTCCGCTTGAACAACTGGCGGTCCTCGGCCCGCTCGATGGCCGCGGCCGAGGCGCCGATCAGCTCCACGCCGTGCTTGTGCAGCGTGCCGTTGTGCTCCAGCGTCATGGCGAGATTCAGCGCCGTCTGTCCGCCCAGCGTCGGCAGCATCGCGTCGGGACGCTCGCGGCGGATGATCGCGGCGAGCACGTCGGGCGAGAGCGGCTCGACGTAGGTGCGGTCGGCGAACTCCGGGTCGGTCATGATCGTCGCGGGGTTGCTGTTGACGAGCACCACCCGGTACCCCTCCTCGCGCAACGCCTTGCAGGCCTGCGCCCCGGCGTAGTCGAATTCGCACGCCTGGCCGATCACGATTGGCCCCGAGCCGATCAGCAGAATCGTCTGGATGTCCGTACGCTTGGGCATGCTCCGTCCCTGCGGCGGCGCCGGTGCGCACTCCTGAAGAAACCGCACCCAACCGCCGATCTCGCTAAAGCAGTCACAATGCCAAGCGCTCGAAAGACAAAAGAAAGAGTGTTTTGAACCCGCTTCCCCCGCTTTACGCAAAACGGACATACAAATATGTGCTGCGGCCGACAACCCGCAAACACATTTGTCCGTCAGATTCCGCCGTGGTCGATTCAGCGGCCAGTATCCTCCCGCCGTTACCACAGGAGCAGCAGGGTGCCCGACGGAGTGAACGATTCATACGCTCGATCCTCTTGCAGAATGTTAGAAAAATGAAGACAGGTACACGGGTCATTGACGGCGCGGCTGCCACTGTGTTACTTTTTTTTAATTTCTTAACCGGATGGCCTCTCGATTCAGAGACCCCGCGGCGCGGGGTCCACAGAAAAAGGATGACTGTGATTCGTCGGATGCACGGCAGGGCGCTGTTGGCGGCGCTGGTTTGCGGAAGCGTGAGCGGCCTCGCCCGCGCGGAGAATCCCGGCGGCGGGGCGGGCGTGGCCAGCAACGCCACCGACGGCGCCCAGATCGTGGTGGCGGCCTCGCCGATCAGCGCCTGGGAGCGCGTCTCCCCCGACGGCGCCGACACCGTCATTATCGGCCGATCCCAGCTCGAGCGGCTGAACGCCACCGACCTGCCGACCGCGCTGCGGCAGATCCCCGGCGTGACGATCTCGCGCTACGGCCCCGTCGGGGCGTACGGCGGCGCGCAGGGCGGGTCGGTCTACATCCGCGGCGCGGGTACCGCCCGTCCGGGAAGCGAGATCAAAATCTACACCGAAGGGGTGCCGCGCGAGTCGGGCGTGTGGTCGCATCCGCTCATGGACATCGCCCCGGTCGCCTTCGCCGATGAGGTCCGCATCGCCCGCAACCCGCAGCCGCAGCGCTATCCCGGCGCCTTCGGCGCGGTCGACATGACCCTGCGGCGCCGTCGCGAACCGGGCCGCGAAGCCGAGGGACGCCTGGTCTACGGCCGCCACCAGACGACGCTCGGCGACCTCGCGGCGGGCGGCAAGGAGGGACTGTTCGATTATTACGTCGGCCTCGCGGCCGGGGTTTCGGACGGCGCCCGGGTCCACAGCCGGGCCGAATTGTGGAACCTCTACCTGCGGGCCGGCTGGGAACTGACTCCCGAGGACACCCTCGCCTATCTCTACCAGCGGACCGACAACGCCGTCGAGGACCCCGGCCCCACAGGCGCCCCGCCGCCGCGGCGCGACCGCTTCGACACCTGCACCGACACCCACATCCTCCGCTGGGATCGCACGGGCGAGCGCCTCCGCGGCTACGTGCTGCTCTACTTCGAGGACGGCGCGATCCGCTGGAACAAGGACCATCTCAACGACACGCCCGTGTCGCCGCCGGGCCATTCCAACACCGACTGGCGCAACTACGGCTTCCGTTCGTCGTTCGACGCCGTCTTCGGCCGCCTCACCGCGACCGCCGCGCTCGATGTGTGGTCCGAAGGAGGCGAAACGCGCAACATCCCCGAAGCCACCGGCGTCCGCGTCTGGGGCTACAGCGGCCGCTTCGCCACGCTCGCCCCCTATGCCGGTCTTCGCTACGCGCAGCCGCTCGGCGAGGAGTGGACCGTCACGCCGTCGCTCGGCGCGCGCTACTACCACAGCAGTGAATTCGACGACGCCTGGGCGCCGTGCGCCGCGCTCACCGCCGAACGCGGCGGCCTGCAGCTCTTTGTCTCGCACGCGCGCGGCGTCCACTATCCCGGCATCTACGTCCGCGGCACCTCGCCCCGCACCTGGCGCGGCCTCGACGCCGAAACGCTCGACACCACCGAGGCGGGCGTCCGGCTCGAAGTCGGCTCCCTCGCCGCCCTCCACGCGTCGCTCTACCGCGCCGCCGTCCGCAACCGCATGGAGACGACGGCCGCCGGCCTCCTCAACACCGGCGACGCGACTTCCGACGGCGGCGAGCTGACGGCGCGCCTCTACCCGACGAAATCCCTGACCCTCTTCGCCGGCGCCGCCTACGCCCATCCGCGGACGCGCCCGGTCTCGCGCATGCCCGACCTGACGTTCAGCGCCGGCGCGTCGGTCCGCCTTACCCGCCACCTGCGCTGGGACGCCGACTGCGAATACGTCGCCACGCAATACGCCTACAGCATGCGGACACCCGAACCGGTTCTGCAGAAGCTCGACGATTTCTTTGTCCTCAACACCCGCCTGGCGCTCGACCTGCAGACGGTCTCCAGCCTCCACGGCGAGCTCTCGCTCGCGCTGGAGAACCTCGGCGACACCACGTACGCCTACTTTCCCGGCTACCCCATGCCGGGCCTCCTGGCGTACGCGGGGGTGAAAGTGAGGTTCTGGTGAAGCCGCGCAGTCTCGCCTTCTGCGGCATGTTCGGCGCGGCGGCGCTGGCCCTGCCTCTTTTCTTCCATCTCCTCCGCCTCGGTTCCCTCTTCATGCCGATGTACCTGCCGCTGGTGACGCTCGCCTTTTTCGTGCCGCCGCGGGCGGCGGCGGCGACAGCGCTGCTGGTGCCGTTGCTCTCGGGCGCGGTGACGGGGATGCCCCCCTTCTATCCGCCCGTCGCGCCGGTGATGGCGCTCGAACTGGCGCTGATGGCGGCGCTGATCGGTTGGCTGCGCGGACGTTTTCCGCGCCTGCCGAATCTGGTGACACTGGCGGCGGCGCTGGCCACGGGCCGGCTCGCAAACGCCACGCTCTTCTGCGGCGCGGCGGCGGTGATGCGCCTCCCCGCCGGTTTTGTCGCCGGCGTCTCGCTCCTCAGCGGCTGGCCCGGCATCGCGCTGATGCTGGCGGTGGTGCCGCAGATCGCGCGGGCGGCGGGGCAGCGCCAAGACAGGGGCCAGGGTTCAGGGGTCAGGGTTCAGGGGCAGAGTGAAGCCGCGCCTCTGGCACGGGACCGCCAACTGGAGCAAGCTGTGACACCCGTATCCACAAATCCTGACCGTACGTCCGCGTCCTACCCTGAACCCTGAACCCTGAAAGGATCGCCAACCATGACACAGACACCGGCCGCGGCCGATCCGCGGATTCCGTTTTTCGAC
>CAYVKQ010000351.1:0-3595 GCA_964451945.1 uncultured Lentisphaerales bacterium | reverse complement strand
GCGCCGTGTTCGCCGCCCGCCGCTTCGAGCCGCCGCCCCTCGGCTCGCCGGTCGTCCTGGTCACGCCGGCGGGGACGGTCACGGTCCGCATCGCCGCGATCATCGATCTGCCGCAGACAGTCATGGGCTTCCCGACCGTCTTTGCCACCGCCGGAGCGATGCGTCAGGCGCGCGGCGACGCTGCCGTGCCGCTGCGTCCGAACCTCCTCCTCTGCCGCGTGCGCGACGCCTCCGTCGCGGCGCGCGTGCGCGCGTGCGTGGCCGAACTGGCGCCGGCCGACGGGCCGACGCCGCCGCGGCTGCGGGCGGTGACGCGTCGCGACATCGAGGAGCAGGTGGAGAGCGACGCGCTGCGCAACTTCAAGCGGCAGGCGCCGCTGTTGCTGACGCTCTCGGCGCTGACCGCGCTCTGCGTGTTGGTCAACACGATGACGGTCGGCATCGAACAGCACGTGCGCGTGCTGGCGCTGCTGCGGCTGGCGGGGATGACCGCCCGGCAGGTGGCGCGGACGGTGGCGCTCGAAGGGGCGCTCACCGCCGCCGCCGGCTGGGCGCTCGGGCTTCTCGGAGGCTGGGCGGCGCTGGCCTTCTTCGTCGCCCGGAACCGTGAAACCTTTCCCGAAGGGGTCCGGCTCGGCTGGGCGACGCCCGTCGCCGCCGCCGCGGGCGTGGCGCTGGTGACGGCGCTCGCCCTGTTGCTGCCGTGCCGCCGCGCGCTGCGGATCCGTCCGCTCGACGCGCTGGCGGAGACGCCGCCCGCGCCGCCGGCGCCGCGGCCGGCGCGGACGTGGCTGGGGGCGGCGCTCCTTTTCCCCATGCTGGCGCTGGCGCTGCCGCTGCCGCTTTCGCCCCTGTGGCTGAGCCTGCTGTTGCTGGGGGTCGGGTTGCCGGCCCATTTTCTGGGCGTGTGGCTCTGTCTGCCCGCCTTTGTGCGGGGCGTCGAACGGGCGGCGGCGCCGGCGGCGAGCGCCGCGCTCGGCCTCGACCCGCGCCTGCTGCTGCGCCGCGACGGCAGCCGCGCCGCGCGGACCGCGGGGATGGTGCTGACGCTGGCGGTGGGATTGGGGTCGTTCGTCGCGATCCACGTCTGGGGGGCCTCGATGATGGCGCCGTTCCTTCCCAGCCCCACGTTTCCCGACGTGATCGTCTCGCTGCTGCCGCGGGGCGTGCCGGGTGACGCCGCGGGGCGCGTCGCGACGCTCGAGGGCGTCGCCGGCGGACGCTGTCTGGCGATCGAGGCGGTGCAGCGCGATCTGGACGAGGCCGTCGTGGCGCGGATGACGGAGGTGTCGGGACGGCCGCCGGCGTTTCGCAACGTGCTGCTCTTCGGCGTCGCGCCGCGGGAGGCCTTTGGCGGCGAACGGCCGCTGGCGCCGTTCCGGTTCACGGCGGGCGGGCGGCAACGGGCGGCGGCGGCGCTGGCGCGGGGCGACGCCTGTCTGATCACGCGGATGTTCGCCCGGCAGAGCGGGCTCGGGGTGGGCGACACGGTGGCGCTGGCGCCGGGCGGCGGCGCTGCGGGCGAGGCCTTCACGGTCGCCGGCGTCGTCGATCTCAACTGGCACCTCGTCACCTCCCGCGCCAACCTGCGCGGCCGCGGCGGCATGCCGTCGGCGACGCTCGGACCGTTGTTCGTGAGCGAGGCGGCGGCGCGCCGCGTCAGCGGCAACGCCGACACGACCTTCTTTCTCTGGGCCGACCTCAGTCCCGCCTACCGCGCGATGGAGCCCCTGTCCGCCGGGCAGCGCCTGGAGGCGGAGATCCGCCGGGCGCTGACCATCGACGCGGGCAACACCGTGCGCGTGCATCACCGCGACGAGATCGCCGACGGGACCCTGGCCCACGGCGCCCAGCTCATCGGCGCCCTGGCGCGCATTCCCTTCTGGTCGCTGGTCGTCCTCGCGACCGGTATCGCCGCACTGCTCGTCGCCTCGGTACGGGCGCGGGCGCGGGAGATCGCGGTGATGCGCGCCGTCGGCATGACCCGCGGCCAGCTCGGCCGCCTGCTGCTCGGCGAAACGCTGCTGACGGCGGTCTGCGGCGTCGCGCTGAGCCTCGTGTCGGGGGTCTGCATCGGCTGGACCTTCACCGGCTGGACGCGGGCGTGGATGCCGTTCGGCGGCCTGCCGCTTACGCTCAGTGTGCCATGGGGGTTGCTGGCGCGCGGGGCGGGCTTCGCCTGCGCCCTCTGCCTGGCGATGGCCCTGCCGCCGATTCTCTGGCTGGCGCGCCGCCGCAGTGGCGCGGGAATCGGTGATCAGTAATCAGTGATCGGCAATGGCGGTCCGCAGCGGTTCCAGGGCCGCGGCGATCTCGCGGCCTTTGGCGTCGATCAGGGCGAGTAGTTCTTCGGGGGTGCGGGTGTCGATGTCGGGCTTGCGGTTGGGGTTGACGGCTTTGAGGTCGTAAACGCCGTCTTCGATCTCTTTGGCTTTAGCGGCGAGGTCGCGCGCCTCGCGGGTGAGGTCTTTGACCTTGGCCTCGGCATCGGCCAGGGCGGCGGTGTCGCGGGGCGTGGCTTTTTTGAGGTCTTTGAGGCGCTCGTTCCACTGGGCGGCCTGTCGTCCCTGGGCGGCGGATTGCTCTTTGAGGGGGCGGGCTTCATCCGCGGCGACGCGCTTGCGCGCGTCCATGTCGACGGTCCAGGAGAGCTCGCTGTCGGCGCGGGCGGGGAGCAGGCGGAGGAAATCCTCGAAGTGCTTGAGGGTGAGCGGGGTCTTTTTGCCGACCTTGACGCCGGTGAGGTCGTAGTACCAAATGGTGCGCGTGGGCTGCCCCTTGGTGAAAAAGAGGAGGTTGGTCTTGACGCCGGCGCCGGCGGCGGTGAAGACGCCGCCGGGGAGGCTGAGGACGCACCAGAGGTCGCACTCGTCGAGGAGCTTGCGCTTGGTCTTGACGAAGGCGTCCTCGTTGGCGCGGAAGAGGAGGCCTTCGGGCAACACGATGCCGCAGCGCCCGCCGGACCGCAGGGACCGGATGACGTGCTGAAGGAAGAGCACGTCGGTGGCGCCGGTCTGGTAGTCGAAGCCGGTCTGGGCGGCTTTGCCTTCCTTGCCGCCGAAGGGCGGGTTGGTGAGAATCACGTCAAAGGTCTGCGGGGCGTTCTCGAAGAGGCCGCCGTAGGTCTCCTGGCCGGTGAGGGTGTTGCCGTGCCAGATGTTGGGCTTGTCGATGCCGTGCAGGACGAGGTTGGCCAGGGCGACCGGATAGACGAGGTTCTCTTTTTCACGGCCCCAGAAGGCGTGCTGCTTGAGCGTCTCGAGCTGGGCGGCGTTGGCGTCGCGGCCCAGATGGTCGCGGATGTGCTCGTAGCTCTGCGCCAGGAAACCGCCGGTGCCGCAACTGGGGTCGTAGACGGTCTCGTCCACGGTCGGAGCGATCACCTGCACGATGACCTTGATGACCTGGCGCGGGGTGAAGAACTGGCCGCCGTCGTTGCCCTTCTCGCCCATCTTGAGAAGCAGGCCCTCGTAGACCTGTGAGAGGGTGAAAACGTGGGTGGTATCCACGGCCTCGGTGGTGAGTTCGTGGACTTTGTCGAGCACGTCCTGAAAGTTGCGCTCGGTGTCGATGCGCACGCGGTCGACGCCGGTCA
>CAYVKQ010000350.1:0-3598 GCA_964451945.1 uncultured Lentisphaerales bacterium | reverse complement strand
CTGTAGCCTACAGGCGCATGAAAAAACTAACCCCCCCAATTGCTTGGGTTCACGCCTCCGAAGCCGACGAAGACAGTGTATAGCGTGCTGCGGCAGCTCGTCCAACGGATTCCTTCGCGATGCTAGTGAATTTTTGGGATTGCGCGGCGGGATCTGGCGTGCTTCAATCATCGGCACCTTTTCGGGTCGGCAAAGTCGGAATCGGAAGGGAGATCGGAGCCCATGCACACCACCGAAAAACGACGCGAATTGACGGAGTCCGATGTGGTCTTCATGTACGGGGCCAAGGATCCCGAAACGTATCGGGCCTATGGCACGACCGTGCTGGCCTGGGGCGGCGCCGAGAAGAAAGAGCAGGTCGAAACCTGCCTCCGGCTGGGCATTCATCCCACGGGCGCGATGTGGTGCCTCACGGCGGGGTTCGTGACTCTGAAGGACAGCGCCGAACTGCGGGAAGCCGTGGTGCGGGACATTGCGGGCGAGCCGATCGAGGTGCCGTGGCTGCCGGAAGGCCGGCGGAAAGGCCAGCCCAACTGGTGGGGCTGTTTCCATCATCCGGCCTTTCACGAACACCTGCGCAGGCAAGTCCGGGAGGTCATGGCCGGCGGCGCGCACGGCCTGCACGTGGACGACCACCTGGGCACGGCGCATCCCGCCATCGAGTACGGCGGCTGCTTCTGCGGCTATTGCATGGCGGAATTCCGGACTTTCCTCCAGGGTCAGCCGGAAGCCGTGTGGAAAGCGGCCGGGATCGGCTCGCTCGATGCCTTCGATTATCGGGAGCTGGTCCGGAAGCATGCCATGACGCGCGAGGCGTATCTGAAGGTCCAGGATCGTCTGCCGCTCCGGCGCGAGTTCATCGAGTTCCAGTTGCGCGCGGCGGCGCGGAACGTGCGCGAGCTGCATGCGCTGGCCGAGGAGGTCGCCGGCCGTCCAGTGACGCTCAGCGCCAATGCGTGGATTCCGTTGCCACCGCACATGGTGGTGACGCCGCTGCTGACCTACATCGTCTGCGAAGTGCATCAGCATGCCGGGAAAGGGCTGGCGCACAGCGGCAACGCCGTCACGGCCTATCGCCTGGCGGACGCGCTGGGCAAGCCGCTGGCCGCCACCGCGTCCGGGACGGACTGGGCATTCGTGGCCGCGCACAAGGCGGAACAGCTCGTGACCTATTGGATCGCCCAGGCGTATGCCTGCGGCCAGCGGCTGATGTCGCCCAGCCGGGCCTGGTGCTACACGCCCGGAACGGGGACAAGCTTTTACGCCGGCCCAACCGAGGTCTATGCGCCGTTTTACCGGTTCGTGCGCCGGCATGCCGCGCTGTTCGACGGTTACCGCGCCGCGCGTGCGCCGGCGGCGGTGCTGTTTGATCCGGCGGGCGATTTCTTCGGCGGCGGCCGCCTGCTGGAGCGGATGATCGCGCTGGCGGACGCCGGCATTCCGTTCGATGTCATCCTCGCGCCCAACGCATGGGGGCTCGGCGACCCGGCGTCCGTAGCCGCCCGGTGCGCGGCCTATCCGACGATCATCCGGGACGAACGGACGCCTCCGCCCGCGCCGGCGTGGCGCAGCGCGAATCCGGATGTGTGGGTGCTGCCGCGCATCAAGCCCGGCGCTCTGCCGGTGGTGCATCTACTGAACCGCGCCTACGATCAGGCAATCGACCGGTTTGCGCCGCAGCGGAACGTGGCTATCACGCTGGCGCCGGAACTGGCGGCGGGTTGCACGACCGCCCGGCTGCACCGGCCGGAGGGGGATAGCCTGGATGCGCCCGTGAAGAAGACCGCCGCCGGGCTTGAGATGATGGTGCCTGAGCTCCAGGTGTGGGGGCTGGTGGAACTGCGCGGGTGACCCGGCCATGCGAAGAATGGGTAGTTGGCGGTGAGAAGAAGACGAACCCGCCGCCGCGGCTGGTCGTCCGGAACCACAGGGAAAGGTCGCTCCGCTTGACCGCGCCGCCGTCCAGGACGCTGATCCAGGCGCGCGCACCATCGGTGGCGCGCTCCAGCGAGATCACCGTGACCCAGTGCCACGGATCGAGCTCCTTCTCGTCGCCGTTGCACAGGTTGAGGAACGCCACGGGAAGGTTCTGCGCCAACGCGTCGTTCAGAAAGCCGACGACGTCGTCCCATGCGGGGCGGTCCGCCGTCTTCTCCGGCACGTCGCACACGCGGGGCGCGAGCTTCAGGTTCCGCGCGCGGGCGTAGGCCAGCGCCGACTCGTACAGCAGCCTGGTGGTCGGAATGCCGCGCCGGGTCGGGGTGACGTACTGCCAGACGTCCTCCATGAAGGCCTGAAGATCTTTTTTGCCTGCCAGCTTCCGGTCCAAGCCGAACGCGGGGCGGGTGCGGCTCAGGTACCAGAGCAGGTTGCAGACCGTCGTGGGGCCGCATCCCGACAGCCGCTGCCACTCGGTGCCGTACCACTCCTGGTCGCAGCCGTGGCGCACGGCGCGCGCGTCCTCGTCAAAAACCTGGTACAAGCCGCAATCGGATAGTGAAGTGGTCATTGTCTGCAGGTTCCCTTCCGCGTCACACGTCGATGCGGATGATCTTGCGGATCAGCAGGCCGCCGCAGAGGAGCATGACGATCACCGCCGCGATGCTGACGATCCCGACGCGGGACTGGTAGAAGGGGAGCATCATCCCCGGTTTGATCACCGTCAGGATGCCCGCCAGCAGCAGCGGCATCGTGCCGACGACGATCCCCTGCAGGCGCCCCTGGGCGGTGAGCGTGCGGACGCGGTTCTCGATCCGCATCCGCTCGCGGATGGTCAGGCTGATGCGGTCGAACACCTCGGTCAGGTTGCCGCCGGTCTTGCGCGCGATGTCGATGGTGGTGATGACGAGCGAAAGGTCCTCGCTGCCGACGCGCTGCTCCATGCTCCGCATCGCCTCGTTGAATCCCATGCCGATGCGGAGCTGCTGCAGCAGCACGGCGAATTCCTGCGCGATCGGATTCTCGCCGTTCTGCACGACGGTCTCGAAGGACTGGTTGATGCTGAACCCGGCCCGCAGCGCGTTGCTCATGTGCGACAGGGCGTCGACCAACTGCACGTTGAACCGCCGCCGCCGGCGCTCGCGCAGCAGCACCAGAAGCTGGTGCGGCGCGAACAGGCCGGCCGCCCCGCCCGCCAGTCCCAGCGCCAGCCCGAGCAGGGTTGCGGGGATGCTGGAGAGGCTGAAAAACACGGCGTTGATGACGAGGAACACCGCCGCGGCGCAGGCCCAGCCGATCTCGCTGAGGCGGCGCGGCGGGATGAAGAGGAAAATGTCCTCGAATTTGCGCGAGGTCTGCTCGGCATAGGCGCCGGAGTAGGCCTGCGCGCCGGTGCCGAACGCCCGCAGCAGCACAAAGGCGAGGCCGCCGAAACTGAGGGCGGAGAGAGCGCAGCCGGCGATCAGGTAAAGAGTCGTCAGAGTCATGCGTGATCCCCCGTGCAGGCGTCGGGCTGGAAAATCGCCGGGTCGAGTTCCAGGCCGCGCGCCTGGAGCTGCTCGAAGAAGGTGGGGACCGAACCGGTCGGGCGGTGGCGGCCGATCACCCTGCCATCCGGACCGACCCCCTCCTGCCTGAATTCATAAATGTCCTGCATCAC
>CAYVKQ010000349.1:0-3599 GCA_964451945.1 uncultured Lentisphaerales bacterium | reverse complement strand
ATAATACCACATTGGGGCCATGACGGCTATAGGCGAATAAAACATTTTTGCTTGTCCACCTCGCCGTAGTGATGTCCCGCTTGATCCTTTGGCATATCGTCCCCGTTTGCTTATTTGACAAACCCTCCCTTGTCTGCGGCTCGCCGCGCCGTGTAGTCAGCCGTCCGCGGACAGGCGCCACGGCCTTCGGTCAGCAGCGTCGTGCGTGCCCCACCCGTAGTCGAGCATGGGGCGGACGTTTCCCGGGGTGTTGCGTTCGATCACCAGCGCCTTGAGGCGCCGCCGCCGCCAAAGCCACCGCCACCGCCGCGAAACCCGCCGCCGAACCCGCCGCCGCCAAAGCCGCCGCGAAACCCGCCGCCGCCCATGAACATGCCGCTGCTGCGGAAAAAGAGGTTGAACGCCATGAACCCCACGAACAGGATGATGAAGAGCGTGTCGGCGACCGGGTTGCCCGATTCCTCCGCCGGCGGCGGTTGCAGCGCTTCGGCCGGCTCGCTCCCCGTTACATGCGTCTGGACGCGCTGTACGGCGTAGACCAGCGCATCGGCCATCCGCCCGGCGCGCATGAAGGGAATCATGGCGTCGGCGACCGCACCGGCGCGGGCGTCGTTGACCGACCCCTCCCAGCCGTAGCCGACTTCGAGCCGCAGGAGGCGGTCGTCGCGAACCACCAGGATCAGCAGACCATCGTCGCGTCCCTTCTGGCCGAGCTTCCAGGACTCGGCGACCCGCATGCTGTAGCCTTCGAGGTCATCGGCCGTGCCCAGCGTGGGGATCAGCAGCACGGCGGCCTGTCCGCCCGTAGCGCGCTCCAACTCGCGGATGGCCGCTTCAACGCGGGCGGTTCCGTCCGCGTCCAGCGCCCGCGCGCGGTCGACCACCCGCCCGGTCAGCGCCGGCACCGGCAGCGGCTCGGCCTGCGCGGCCACGGCCAGCAGAACCAGAGCCGGAAACGCGCCCCGAAACGCCCGCCGCACGATGGAAAGGAATCCCCTAATCCCCAACTCCTAATGCCTAGCGCCTAATCCCTAATCCCTAAAACTGCACCTTCGGCGGCGCCTGCACGGCGGCCGCGTCGGGCGCCTGGTAGTGCTCGGCGCGAGAGAGACCGAGGCGCCCGGCGAAGAGGTTGCCCGGGAAGGCGCGGATCGCCGTGTTGAACGCCGTCACCGCCTGGTTGTAGCGCGTCCGCGCCACGGCGATGCGGTTCTCCGTGCCGGCGAGCTCGTCCTGCAGCCGGATGAAGGTCTGGTCGGCCTTGAGGCTGGGGTAGTTCTCCACCGTCACCAGCAGGCGGCCGATGGCGGAGTTCAGCGCCTGGTCGGCCTCGGCCTTGGCGCCGGGCGTTTGCGCCGCGAGCAACCGCGAACGCGCCTCGGTCACTTCGATGAAGATCTTCTCCTCGTGCGCGGCATAGCCTTTGACTGTCGACACCAGGTTCGGCACCAGGTCGGCGCGGCGCTGCAACTGGGCGTCGATCTGGCTCCACCCCTCCTTCACCCGCTCGTCCTTGTTGATCAGCCCGTTGTAGACCGAGCAGCCTCCCATCAGCGCCACGAGGGCCAAAACCACTACCACCGCTATCGCCTTCATACTCTTCCCTTTCCTCTGAGAAAAACCGTTTGCCACATCCACGCGGACAGTATAGGTGGTCGGAGTAGCCACAGCAAGCGCGACGGCGCGCCAAAACGGGATTGAAGCGGCGGCGCTTCCCTGCTTTAATGGCGGCATGACACTCCTTTTCTGCAACCGGCAGCGTCGTTTCCGCGTGGACCGGCCGGCGTTGCGGCGGCTGGCCGGCGCCTTGGCGCGGGCGGCGCAGCGGATCAAGCCGCACCCGCCCTGGCGCGAGCTGACGGTGATCCTCGCCGACGACGCCGGCATCGCCCCGGTCAACGCTGCCGTGATGGGGCACGCAGGCGCGACCGACGTCATCACGCAGCGCTATGAGCCGGTTCCCGGCGAACCGCCCGGCCTGGTCGGCGAAATCGTGGTCAATGTCGAACAGGCCTGGCGCGCCGGCACGCGCCCCGCCCGGAGCGGTTGGTCGCCCGCGCACGAACTGGCGCTCTACCTGGCGCACGGCTGCGACCACCTGACCGACGCCGACGACGCCGCGCCCGCCGACCGCCGCCGCATGCGCCGCCGCGAACTGCGCTGGCTCGCCGCCGCGGCCGTGCCGCCTGAACTGCTCCGCCGCGCCGCCAACCGGTGAGCGGCGCGACTCCTCCCGAAACAACTCCCCACACACCAGGAAACACCCATCGGATCGGAATACCGCCTATGCCCACACGCCCACACGCCCTGGCCGACACGGAACGCGCCACCCTGAGTCTTCTGCAGCGGCGCCAGCCGCTCGTCTGGATCAATCCCCGGCGGCAGCCGGCCGCGTCCTGCCTGAAAGACCTGCCGTTCGCCGCGGCGGACATCGCCGACGCCGAGGCCCGCTGGCAGCGCTTCGCGCCGCTGCTGGAAACCCTGTTTCCCGAATTGAGGCAGACGCACGGCGTGATCGAGTCGCCGCTGCTGCCGGCCCCGGGACTGGCCGGGCGCATCCTGCCCCCGGGCAGTGGCAGGCTGTTCGTCAAAGCCGACCATGCGCTCCCGGTCGCCGGCTCGATCAAAGCCCGCGGCGGCATCTATGCCGTGCTGCATTTCGCGGAAAAGGTGGCGCTGGAGCACGGCGTGCTCGCGGGACTCTCCGACGACACCCGCAAGTTGGCCACGCCGGCCGCCCGCGCGTTGTTCTCCGGCTACGAGTTGAGCGTCGGCAGCACCGGCAACCTCGGGTTGAGCATCGGCATCGCCGGCGCCGCCCTCGGCTTCCGGGTCGCCGTCCACATGTCGGCCGAAGCGAAGGAGTGGAAGAAGGAGCGGCTGCGCAAACGGGGGGTCACGGTCGTCGAATACGCCTCCGACTACACCGCTGCCTGCGTCGTCGCCCGCGCCGCCGCGGCGGCCGATCCGCGGAAGCACTTCATTGACGACGAGAACTCGGCCGAGCTCTTCCTCGGCTACGCCTGCGCCGTGCCGCGCCTGAAACGGCAGCTGGCGGACGCGGGCATCGTTGCCGACCGCGACCACCCGCTGTTCCTTTATCTCCCCTGCGGGGTGGGCGGCGCTCCGGGCGGCATCACGTTCGCCGCGCGCCATGTGTTCGGCGATGACGCCCACTGCTTCTTCGTCGAGCCGGTCGAGGCGCCGTGCATGACCCTGGGCATGCTGACCGGGCGGCACTCCGACATCTCGGTCTACAGCCTGGGCCTCCAGTTGAAGACGGACGCCGACGGGCTGGCGGTCTCGACTCCATCCCGTTTCATCGGACAGCTTATGGAACCGCTGCTCGACGGCTGCTGCACCCTCGAAGACGGCGCGCTGTACCGCCACCTGCGCAACCTGTACGAAACGGAACGGATCGAGGTCGAACCCTCCGCCGCGGCGGGGTGCGGCGTGCCGGCCGCGCTCTGCGCCGCAGACACCGGCCGCGCCTATCTCGAACGGCACGGGCTGGCACGCGCGCTGCCCCAGGCGTCGCACATCGTCTGGACGACCGGCGGCCTGTTCGTCCCTCCGGAAATGCATGAGCACTTCCGCGC
>CAYVKQ010000348.1:0-3631 GCA_964451945.1 uncultured Lentisphaerales bacterium | reverse complement strand
GCTCCGCGGCCAGGCCGGGATCCGCCGCGTCACCGTCCCGCGCACCGTCGCCCCGTCGAGATCGAGCAGCAGCGACGGCCGGTACGGCACCACCAGATTCTCCTTGTAGACGCCCGGCGCCACCCGCACCGTGTACGCCCGCCCCGCCTCCGCGCCGTACTCCGCCGCGTCCGCCGGTTCGCCGATGTATGTCAGCGCCGCCTGGATCGTGTGGAAGGGCGCCGCCGCCGAACCCGTCTCCGCCGTGTTCGTCGCCGCGCCATCCACGTGGAACCGCTGGCCCATTGCCGCAGGAATTGACATTCCTGGCTCGATTCCGCTACATTTTTGCCTAGAAGCAGCCGTTCAGACCGGTTTCAGCGGGTGGGTGTCGAGGCCGCCCGAACAGCGCGTTTCCATCAATCCATGCAAATCGAATACGCCAAGGTGCAGGACCGTCAGGAACTGCTGGATTTTCTCTGGTCCGTGTTTTCAAGTCCGTGGCCGGAACACCCGAAATTCGAGGCGTTCTATCCGGATCTGTTTCTTGCCGACGACGACGTGCTCGGCCGCCACGCGATCATCCGCGAAAACGGGAAAATCGTCGCTTGTGTCGGTACCTACCTCATCCTGATGCAGGTGTGCGGACGGCGTATCATGACGGCGGGGGTCGGACAAGTCGCCACCCTGCCTGAATGCCGCGGCAAAGGCTACATGACCGCGCTGATCACGCATGAACTCGATCGGTGCCGCCGCGAGGGCGCCGTTGTCGCGCATCTGGGCGGACGCCGCGACCGTTATTCGCGTTTCGGCTTCGACAACGCAGGCCTTCTTTTCGACTACACGCTCGATGCGTACTCGTTCCGCAGCGTGAAGCGGGGGCGCACCGTCACGCATGCCGCGGCCACCACGCCCGGAGCCATTACCGAATCCATGTTCGCCCTCCGAGAACGGACGGCGGACTCGGCAATCGAACCCATTGATCTGTTCCGTATGCAAATGACGAGGCATGGCTTCAAGTTCGACATCTGGAGCGCCTTCCCGCAGGGCAGTTCCGAGCCGGACGCCTGGGCCGTTGTCGATATGAACACGAACCGGGTCCAGGAATGGAGCGGGTCATTCGAAGGGCGCGTCGAGATCCTCCATGCCATCGCCGGCGAGTGCGGAAAGGTCCGCCGTCTGGAAGTCCCGGCGCAAAAGGATCTCAGCGGCTTTATGCGCGACCACTGTGTCGTCTACGGCCCCAGTTCAGCCACGATCGCCGTGCTGGACCGCGACGCCTTGATCAAGGCATACGGTGCCCTTGTTCCAGCGGATTTTGTTCCGCCGCCCGCCTCGGTTAAAGGTCCTGACCTCACCCGTGCCTTTTTCGGTCCGGGACGCCATTCCGCCGAATTGCCCTTTCACGTCCCGGGCATCTTCCACGTCTAGCGTGTTTTTAGGAAACAAAAAACCATCAAGGTACCCATGGAAACACCCATCGCTCTCATCATTGACGACCCTTCCGCGCGGGTCTTTGTCTACTACGAGCATGGCGGCTCCCGCTTCACCGCCGATGGAAGGCCCTTGCAGGACAACGTTCCCAATGCCTTTCTGTGTGCCTTCTGCGATGTCATCGAAGCACGCGGCATCAAGGGAAAGTTCAGCATCGTTCCCATGCCCGGCGGCCGGGGACGGCTCGATACCGGCATTTCCGGAATCCAGTATGGCGAGATCGCAGAATGGCTGGACATTGCGAAGGCCCGTTTGAGCGGCCACTTTGCCTTCTGCCCGGAGGTCCTCACCCACGCGGGGGCCATCGATCTGGATACGATGCAGATGATGGAGGAGCGGGAGAACGACTGGTCCTTCCGCCAGACCGCCGAAACCTTGACGCCCTATAGGGACGTGCTGGACACCGGAGGCTTTCCCATCCTCACCACCCACTGGCAGTCGCTGTTCTCCAATGGCCTTGGAACCGGCCTGCGGATTCTGGACACCGTTGCCGCCCGGGTGAACCGGCACCTATGCGGCCGGGTTCAGTGGACCGACTATACCGCCCTCATGCAAATGACAATCAACCGTTCACTTGCCCATGGGTAGACGGTTTCTTTGCAGCTCGGCCCTATGCACGGATGCCTGCAAACAGATTCCGGGCCGCCGGGTACCTTTTGCGGGCCGAGGCGCGTCGGTTCTTGCGACTTGCCAGCTGGTAGGGCCCGCCGTCCCCGGCGGGCCGCAGCGTCGGCTTGAAGGTACGCGCGCTGCTGCTGCCTGCGCGCGCCGCCGGGGACGGACAAATAAACCTTGATTGCGCCCCCCGGAATCGCCCGGAACTGCTATTTTTTCGAGCGGAGTGGAAAACCATGGGGACGGAACCTTTAAGGGGGTGGGGAACGGTTTGCCGACGGAGCCGTTATCTGCTACGGTATGGTCTGAAATGAGACGAATATCGCCGACCGGGAGATGAGCATGGATGCGCCACGAATCAAGTTTCAGAACCTGCTGAGAGAGCTATTCCAGTTCGACTGCGCGGACCTGGATTTCGGGATCTACCGGATCATGAACGATAAACGGGTGGTCATCGAGCGGTTCATCGAACGTCCAGAACCTGCGGCAAGCGAGCCATGCCGATGAAACCGACATGCTGATGCTGGCGAACCTCCTGTCGTTCCACGAGCAATCGAGCTATTTCGAGAAGCATAGGGGCCTGCTCAAGGCATACAACCTGGCAAGCCCACTGTGGCTGTTCATCGGTCGCAAGGTGGAGGCGATCTACACCGAGCAGGGGCGTAAACGCTCGGACGTGCTGGCGGTGGTGCAGTTTCTGGACCGGTTTCTGCGGAACGAACGCGGGTGGTCGGTCCGGGGCATCGAGAAGGTGCTCAAGGGTGAGAGCGGACTGAAGATGGAGAGCGGGGCGGACCTGTTCGCGAACGACCTGCTGACGCTGAAGACCGGACGGATCGACGGGGCGGCGCTGTACCGCGAAATAATCAGGCGCGTGTTCCGGGCCGAGGCGCCGGCCGGCATCGAGATGAACAGCATCCGCGGGACGGACGGTGAACTGGGTCTGCGCGTGCATGGATCAGGCCGGTATTTCGGACTGATCTACGTGGGGGATGCGGCGGCGTTCCGCGACCTGGTGGAAGAGCATGCACCGGAAATCGAGACGGGCGAGGATGTGATTTGCGGGGCGCTGTTTCCGACGGTGAACCGGCCTGGTTCGGATGTGCAGATGCTGATCGGGGCGAAGCGTTTCATCGAGGGGTGGGACAGTTGGCGGGTTTCGAACATGTGCCTGCTGAACGTGGGACGCAGCGAGGGGTCGGAGATCATTCAGCTTTTCGGGCGCGGCGTGAGGTTGAAGGGGTTGAAGGGCAGTTTGAAGCGGAGCACGGCGATCGTGGATCACGAGCCGCCAAAGGGTGCAAAGGATGTGCGGCTGCTGGAGCGATTGAACATCTTTGCGGTGCGGGCGGATTACATGACGGCCTTCCGGGATTACCTGGAACGGGAAGGCGTGGACACGGGCGGCGTGGTCGAACTGGGGTTGCCTTTGTTTGAACCGATGGAGTATCGGTGTGAAGAGCTTTATGTGCCGCAATGGCCCAAGGAGAGCACGTTTCTCGAAGAGGAAGTGGTGGTGCTGGAGCCTGATGAGAAGGCGAAC
>CAYVKQ010000347.1:0-3632 GCA_964451945.1 uncultured Lentisphaerales bacterium | reverse complement strand
CCTGCCCCGTGCAGGTCACCGCCACCGTGCGCGGGATGCCGAGAAAGACCGTACCCCAGCCCGCGCCCGCATTCGCCTTTGCCTCAAGCGCGGACGGCGTGAACGCTTCGGCATTCTGTGCATACACCGCGATGCGTCCGCCACCACCTTGCCCGCCGCCTGACCATCCCTCCTTGCCACCGTTCGCCTTCAGCGATCCCGAGCCCGTCAGGACGCCCGCTTCGATCCGGATGCCGCCGCCGCTGCCGCCGCCGCAGTATTCAGGCCCGTCCTGTCCGTTTGCCCGGATGGCGCCGTTCAACGTCAAAACGTCCGCCTCGATGCGGACAAGCCCGCCGCCGCGCGAGTCTCCATAAAGACTAATGCCCCTGCCCCCGGACCCCAGCTCGGCCGGCGCGAGGGCGTCGCCGTAAACCGGACACGAGTCGCCGTACGCGTACTCGCCCCTCCCGCCGTAACTGCCGCCGGCTCGGCCCGTGGTTTCAGCTTTGGGCCATGATCCGCGCGCGCCGACCTCGATGCTGGATGCCGCCGCGACGGTGACGGTCGCGGCATGGATGTGCAGACCCGCCGCAAACCCGGCATCGTGGCGCAAGGTCGAAGCTCCCGCCAACGCGACAAGGTTGCTGAAGCCGAAACTTCCGTTCTGCGTCCAGTCGACATCGGTGACCGAGAAAACCGATCCGTGCACATCGCCGGAGAAGGCGACCACCGAACCGTACCCGGAGAGCGCCGCCAGCGTCAGCGGATTCTCGACCGTCAACGCAACCCGCGCATTGTCGCGGACGGCCAATTGGTCGAACCGGTTGCTGGTGATCGTCAGCGTGGTCGGAATTTTGCTGTCATGGACACGCCACTCGTTGTCGAAGACCAGCCGACCGGAGGGATTGCCGGTCTTCTGCGTGAAGACCGTGCCGGCCCCGCCGCCTTCTCCACCCGTGCACTGGATCGCGGCGAGATCGAACCCAGAGACCTCCCCGTAGTAGACCGCCACGCGGCCGCCGCCGCCCGCGCGGCCGGCGCTGCTGCCGCCCGCACCGCCATTGGCCTGGATGGAGCCGCCGCCGGAGAGGGCTCCGGCCCGGATGCAGACCCCGCCGCCGCTGCCGCCGCCTGAATAGTCGGGCCCGGCTTGGCCGTTGGCCCGGATGCTCCCGTCGAGTGTCAGGGATTCCGCTTCGATGCTGACCAGCCCGCCGCCGCGCGAGGATCCGGCGACAACGCCGTAGCCGCCTGAGCCCAACTCGTCGGGGTTCCAGTAGTCGCCGTAGGTCGCGCAGGATTGGGCTGTCTGATAGTTGCCCCGTCCGCCGTAACTGCCGCCCGCGCCGCTGCTCTCGACATGCGGCCAATCGCCGCGCCCGCTGACGTCGATCGACGCGGTCGAGGCGACCGCCACCGAGTCCGCCTCGATCCGCAATCCGGATGCGGCCCCCGCCGCATGGCGCAGCACCGAGCTGACGGCCAATTCCACACGATTGCTGAATCCAAACGTCCCGTTCTGCGTCCAGTCGACATTGGTGACGGCGAACACGGATCCGAGAACGTCGCCTGAAAAGGCGACCACAGCGCCGGTTGCCGACAGATCGGCCAGCGCCAGCGGATTCTCGACCGTCAGCGATATCCGCGCGTTGCCGCGCGCGGCCAGACGGTCGAAGCGGTTGCTCGTGATCGTCAGCGCGGTCGGAATTTTGCTGTCATGGGAAAACCCTTCGTTGTCGAAGGCCAGCCTGCCGAAGGGATTTCCGGTTTTCTGCGTGAAGACCGTGCCGGCACCGCCCCCCGCCGCGCCCGCGCACTGGATCGCGGCGAGATCGAAACCTGCAACCTCCCCGTAGTAGACCGCCACGCGGCCACCGCCGCCCGCATAACCGGCCCACAAGCCGCCCGCGCCGCCGTTGGCCTGGATGGAGCCGCCGCCGCTCAGGAAACCTGTCCGGATGCAGACCCCGCCGCCGCTGCCGCCGCCCGAATAGTCGGGACCTTTCTGACCGTTGGCCTGGATGCTCCCGTCGAGCGCCAAGGATTCCGTTTCGATGCTGACCAGTCCGCCGCCGCGCGAGGATCCGGCCACGGTGCCGTAGCCGCCGGAGCCTGCCTCGGCCGGGTTCCAGTAGTCGCCGTAAGTCTCGCAGGACAAAAGAGCCCCGTGGTTGCCACGTCCGCCGTAGCTGCCGCCTGCGGCGTTGCTCTCGACATGCGGGCCATCGCCGCGACCGCTCACGTCGATCTTCGAGCCTGTGGCGACCGAAACCGTTCCCGAGACGGTCAGCGTCATGCCCGCCGAACCGGCGGTGTGGGTCAGCGTCGCGCTGTTGACCAAGTACAGGTTGGTGAAGACGTGCGCGCCGTCGACCGTGAGCGCGCAGCCGCTCACCGTCACGGGCTGACCCTCGTAGGTCGCGTCGCCGTCGGCGATGTGCGTGTCTTCGGTGAAGGTGACCGCCCTCGCGGCCAGCAGCGGCAGCAGCGCCGCCGCCAGAATCATGGCGTTTCGTTTCATGGCTGCTTCCTTTCTTTGCTTTCGAGAGAATCGAACGAATCGAATGATTCGATTGAATCGATTTTGTCGAATCCATCGATTCTCTCGTCAATTCACGGCGTCTCCAGTTTCAGCCGGTGGAAGCCGGCGGGGGATTGCAGCGGCATCCGGTAGAGAACTTTTTCCCGCTGATCGGGCAACGCTTCGCGGTAGAGCAGCGTCCCGTCTGCCGGAGTCCACACGGAGTCAAGCAGGTTGGTGGACGCGTTGATCGAAATCACCGACCTGCGGATCGTAGCGGTAGCCGAGGTAGAGGAAGTCGCCGTCGAGGGTCATGTCGACTTCGGTCGGGTCGGGGGTCCACGGGTCGAGCCGCATGGCATGCTCGAGCGCGTTGGGGATGCCGTCGCCGTCGGGATCGGCGGCGGCGCCGCTGACACCGGGATCGCCCAGCTCCTGCGGCGTGAAGTTCTCGCCGCGCCAGGCGTCGCGCGAGGCGTCGCGGATGCGCACGACGGCCTGCGTGTCCACGCCAAGCACGTAGTCTTTGTCCGGGAGCAGCGTGAGCACGACGTCTTCCACGCCTTCCACGAGGGCATCCGCCATCGGCTGGATCGTGATGACGGCGGCGCGGCTTCCGGAGTCGACGACCGCGGACCGGTTGACGGGCTCGTAGTCGTCGCCCTCCACGGCGGTTCCGCCGATGGTGTAGAGCACGGTCAGATCCGAGGCGGCGGGGTCGCCGTCGGCGCGGCCGATCAGGAAGCGACCGGGCAGGAGCCCGTCTTCGCGGGCGAGAGGCGCGATGGCGTCCACGGAGACGCCGAGGCGCGGATAGGACGTCCCGATGTCCGGCTGCGTCCCGTTCGCCCACTCGGTGGCGTTGTCGAAGCCGTCGCCGTCGAAGTCGTGCGAGCCCTCGATGTCGCGGATGTCGTCCAGCTCGTCCTCGGGATCGGCGTCGACGAGCGCCAGTTCCAGGCGGTCGGGAATGCCGTCGCCGTCAAGGTCCTCGTCGTGGGCGCCGGCTGCGGCTTCGACGACGAACACGCGCAGCTCGCGCGCCTCGCGCGAGGTGTAGCAGGCGGCGACGCGGGCGAGGCCGTTGGTGAGCGGCTCGACGACGATGTCGGTGTAGCGCCCCGACGGA
>CAYVKQ010000346.1:0-3636 GCA_964451945.1 uncultured Lentisphaerales bacterium | reverse complement strand
GTCTGGTAGCGCGGCACGATGTCCTTGATCGTCCCGGCCAGCAGATGGCCGTAGTGGGGCAACCCCGTGGCGAAGGGCGGGCCGTCGTAGAACACATATTCCCGGCCGGCCGGGTGCTGCGCCACGCTCTTCTTGAACGTGTCGTGCGCCTCCCAGAACGCGAGCGTCTCGCGTTCGAGCGCCGGGAAGTCGGGCTTGCTGGATACGGGTTGG
Organism: uncultured Lentisphaerales bacterium; assembly: GCA_964451945.1. Taxonomy (GTDB): domain Bacteria; phylum Verrucomicrobiota; class Kiritimatiellia; order RFP12; family JAAYNR01; genus JAAYNR01. The sequence goes on along the minus strand of CAYVKQ010000346.1, from coordinate 3,423 downwards.
TACATACGCGCCTCGTTGAAAAAGGAAAAGAATAGCGGATGGACGGTGAACAAACAAGCACGCGCGAGTTGCATCCGCGCTTGCGCCGGCGGCGCCCCTTTAGTAACGTTTGCCTGTTCTCTTGGAGGATACAAATGGCTGCAAAATCGAAAACGGTCCTGTTCCAGGGCGATTCCATCACCGATGCCGGGCGCGCGCGCGACGCGGCGCTCCCGCCCAACGCCGGCCTGGGCACCGGCTACCCGCTCTTCATCGCGGGCCGGACGCTCAACGCCCTTGCCGGCAAACCGCTCCGCTTCTACAACCGCGGCATCAGCGGCAACCGGGTGGTCGACCTCTACGCCCGCTGGAAGGCGGACGCGCTCAACCTCTCGCCCGACGTGATCAGCATCCTCATCGGCGTGAACGACACCTGGCACGAGTTCGGCGGCAGAAACGGCGTCGAGGTCGACCGCTACGGGCAGATCTACCGCATGCTGCTGGCGTGGACCCGCGGCGTGCTGCCGCAGGCAAAACTGGTGCTGTGCGAACCGTTCGTCCTGCCGATCGGCGCGGTCGAGGCGGCGTGGCTTCCCGAAATCGCCGCCCGGCGGCGGGTGGTGAAGGGACTGGCCAGGGAGTTCCGTGCGGTTTTCGTGCCGCTGCAGCGGGTGTTCGACGAGGCGCTGCAGCGGGCGCCCGCGGCGCATTGGCTCTCCGATGGCGTCCATCCCACGCCCGCCGGGCACGCGCTTATCGCCGATGCCTGGCTGGCGGCGGCCGGTCGGCTGCTCGGCGCCGGCGCGCGGCGCGCGTGAGGAACTTGGGAATCCGGGAATCACCGGCGGAAGGAAGGGAGAAGCGATGGGCGGTCGGAAGGTTGTTGCGGCTTTGTTGCTGCTGGGCGGCGCGTTGGCCGGCGGGTGCGGGATGACCATCCGGCACACCGTACCGGAACCGATCCACATCACCGTGGATGTCAACATCCGGGTGCAGGAGGAACTGAAGGACTTCTTCGATGAGATCGACACGCACGAGTAGGCGGGAAAGGAGCGGATCATGAAAAGAGCATGGATGCTGGCAGGCGCCGTCCTGGTGGCGGCCGCGGTTTGCGCGGAGGACCTGGGAAAGATTCAGGAGCGGATGAAGGCGCGCAAGGAGGATGTCGCGGCCCTCCTCGCCGCCAAGGCCGTCGGGGAGAACAACAAGGGGTACCTGGAGGCGCTCCAGCCGCTCGCCGACGAGAAGCAGGGCAAGACCGTCGGCGAAGAGAACGCCGACCGCAAGGCCGTCTATACGGCAATCGCCGCAAAGACCGGCGCCAAGCCGGAGTTCGTTGGCAAGAGCCGCGCCAAGGATGTGGCGAAGATCGCCAGGAAAGGGACGATGATCCAGCAGGAGGACGGCACCTGGACCGAGAAAGGGAAGGAGTAGCGCCCGCGCGCCGGAACCGGCCATGAACTGGACCCTCTTCTGCAGCACGTTTCTCATGATCTTCCTCGCCGAGCTGGGCGACAAGACGCAGCTCGCGGTGATGAGTCAGTCGGGCGCCCACGCGGGATTCAAGCTGACCGTCTTCGCCGCCGGCGCCCTGGCGCTTGCCGCGTCGACGGCGATCGGCGTGCTGGCGGGCGGACTGCTGCAGAAGCTGGTCCCGGATGAACGGGTCATCAAAACCGCGGGCGGCCTGCTGTTCCTCGTTTTTGGCCTGCTGATGCTGCGCGAAGGTCTCGCCGCGAAACGGGCGCCCGCAGCCGCCGCGGCGCAGCCGCAGCCGGTGCGCAGCGTGCTGGGACGGCTGGTGCTGCGCCAGGCGGCAGCCTTCGAGCGGGCGGCCTTCAACGACTACCGGGCGCTGATGACGCAGGCCGCCGGCCCCCGCGTGCGCGAGCTGTTTGGCCGCATCGCGGACGAAGAGGAGGCACACGGCCGGCTCATGGACCGCATGGAGACGGGAGCGGGAGACGGCGCCATGCAGGTGGCGCTTCCCGCCGACGAAGAACTGGTTCACGATGTGGCAGGCACCCGTGCCGGCGGCGAAACGGCCCCGGACCGCGACTTGCTGACCCACGCCATCGCCCACGAACAAGCGACCGCCGCCTTCTACCGCGCCCTTGAAAAGGGGTGCGCGATCCCGGCGCTCCGCAACGCTTTCGCCCGCGCCGCGGCCGAGGAAGAGCGGCATGCGGCACTGCTGGGCGACCTGCTCAAGGGGTAGGGCATGTCCGACTGGATCGACATCCGCAAAGACCCCGCGCACGTCGCCCGCGAACGGCAGAAGGCCCGCGCGCTGCGGCAGAGCGCGTGGTGGCGCGGACAGTGCGCGCGCGGCGTCTGCCACTATTGCGGCCGGCAGGTCCCGCCGGACGATCTGACGATGGACCACGTGGTGCCGGTGGCGCGCGGCGGCCGGAGTGTCAAGGGCAACGTGGTCCCCGCGTGCCGCGCCTGCAACCGCGGCAAATCCTTTCTCACGCCGGCCGAACAGATCCTCGCCGCGCTGGAAGGCGCACGGGAGAACCGATGATGACGGGAATCGAGCGGATTGGACGCATCCTCAAGCGGCAGCCGGTCGACCGGATCGGCCTGTGCGAAGATTTCTGGGGCGACACGCAGAAGCTCTGGTGCAGCCAGGGACATATCCGCGAAGGCGAGGCGCTCGATGATCACTTCGGGTTCGACCTGACCATCGCCTGGGTGTTCAATCTCGTGGCCGACCTCGACTTCGTCCCCGTCACCCTCGAGGAGACCGGGGAAACCCGCCTGGTCAAAGACGGCAACTACGCGACCCTGCGCCGGCACAAGCTGCACGACTCCACGCCGGAGCACGTCGACTTCGACGTCAAGGAACGCGCCGCCTGGGAGGCGCTGGTCAGGCCGCGCCTGCAGCGGACCGCGGACGATGTCCGCCGCATCCACTTCGAAGCCTACCGCAACGCCAGGCAGCGCGCCGCCGCGAACGGCCGCTTTTTCTTCTGGGGCGGCGTCAACGTCTTCGAGTGCATACACCCGGTGTGCGGACACGAGCACATGCTGGCCGGCATGGCGCTCGACCCGGAGTGGGTCGCCGACATGGCCAACGTCTACGCCGATCTGCTGATCCGCCTGATGGAGGAGCTGTTCGCCAGGGAAGGGCAACCCGACGGCATCTGGTTCTACGAGGATATGGGCTTCAAGGAGCGGCCGTTCATGTCGCCCGCCATGTACCGCGAACTGATCTGGCCGGCGCACAGGAAGACAGTCGATTTCTGCCACGGCCGCGGGCTGCCCGTGGTGATGCACTCCTGCGGCTTCGTCGAGCCGCTGCTGCCCCACATGGTCGAGGCGGGGATCGACTGCCTGCAGGTGATCGAGGTCAAGGCGGGGATGGACCCGCTGCGCATCCACCGGAACTTCGGCGACCGCCTCAGCCTCTGCGGCGGCATGGACGCCCGCAACCTGGTC
>CAYVKQ010000345.1:3170-3658 GCA_964451945.1 uncultured Lentisphaerales bacterium | reverse complement strand
GCGCCGCGAACTCGAGGCGCGCGGGATTCCCTACTGCTATCTCGACGGCGGGACGCAGGAGCGCCTGACCGAGTGCCAGCGCTTCAATCTCGACCGCGCGATCCCCGTTTTCCTGATCAGCCTCAAGGCGGGCGGCACGGGGCTCAACCTGACCGGCGCCGACATGGTCGTGCACTTCGACCCCTGGTGGAACCCGGCCGTAGAAGACCAGGCCACCGACCGCGCCCACCGCATCGGCCAGAAGCGCACTGTCTGCAGCATCAAGCTGATCACGGAGCACACCGTCGAGGAGAAGGTGCTGGCGCTGCAGCAGCGCAAGCAGGCCGTGATCCAGGCCACGGTCGGCACGACCGACGAAGCGGTAATGCAGTCTCTCACCTGGGCCGATGTGCAGGAACTGCTGCGGTAGTAAGCAGCGGGAGACGCGGCGCGAGGGGAGGCGGAAGAAACAAGCCTTGTCGCGAACCTTGTCGCAAGCCTTGTCGGCA
>CAYVKQ010000345.1:0-3160 GCA_964451945.1 uncultured Lentisphaerales bacterium | reverse complement strand
GTTCAGGGTGAGTGGTTTCGACAGGAACTGTTTTCCTATTCCGGGCGATTGGAGGGCCGGCTTCCACGCCGGCCAAATCCGGCGCGGGTGGAACCGTGCCCTCCAGCGGTCACGGCTCCCCCTTCGTGCTCTTCGTGGTGAAATGGAGTATCGAGGACGAGGACGATCGAGGGCAGGCAGGAATGCCTGCCGCACATTTCCTAGCCCTCATCCGCGCCATCCGCGAAATCCGTAGCTTCCTCCCTGCGCCTATATGCGCCCCTCTGCGCCATCTGAGAATTAAATGAAATCAGACGCTTCCCCTTCTGCAGGCGACGACAATCAACACCGAGGACGACAATCAACCCCTGGCATCATCACTCACCATCCTGTCCATCCTGTGCATCCATGTGAATATGGTCTTGTTCTTTTCCGCTTCCTGCGGCCACTGCACGCCCGCGTTCGACAAGGCTCGCGACAAAGTCCGCGACAAGGTAGAAATGCATAATCCTGTCCCCTTCCGCGTTCATTTCCCCAAATCTCCCACGGACCAGGCTATTCTGACCAGGCCCATCGTGTTTCCGCTTGTTTCCCCCGCGGGAGTCGCGTAAGCTTGCCGCAAACAACGGGGTCTGGCCCCGGCACGAGGAGCATCATGTTTACAGGCACCTACACGGCACTCGTCACGCCCTTCAACCGCGATGGCAGCGTGGACTACGGCAAGCTGCGCGCGCTCGTGGAGTGGCAGATCGCCGAGGGCATTGACGGGGTCGTGCCGGTCGGCACGACTGGCGAATCGCCGACGCTCGAGTACGACGAGCACCACAAGGTCATCGGCGAGGTGGCCAGGGCGGCCGCCGGCCGCATCAAGGTGATCGCCGGCACCGGCGCCAACTCGACGGCCGAGGCGCTCATGCTTACGCGCGAAGCGATGGCCCAGAACGTCGACGCCACGCTACAGGTCTGCCCCTACTACAACAAGCCGAACCAGGAGGGGCTCTACCGCCACTTCAGCACGATCGCCGACCTCGGCCTGCCCGTCGTGCTCTACAATATCCCGGGCCGCAGCGGACGCGAGATCGCCGTCGAGACCGTGGCCCGCCTCGCCGGGCACGGGAAGATCGTGGCCATCAAGGAGGCGGGCGGCAGCGTCGAGCGCGTCAGCGCGATCCTCGACGCCTGCGGCCTGACGGTGCTCTCGGGCGACGACATGCTGACGCTGCCGATGATGAGCGTCGGCGCGCAGGGGGTCGTCAGCGTGGCCTCCAACCTCGTGCCCCGTCTGGTCGGCGATCTCGTCCGCGCCGCGACGCGCGGCGACCTGGCCGCCGCCGGCTGCCTCCACGCCCGCCTCTACCACCTCTTCCGCGACCTCTTCATCGACACCAACCCGGTGCCGGTCAAGTGCGCCATGGCGATGACCGGGCGCATCGAGGAGATCTACCGCCTGCCGCTCTGCGAGACCAGCGACAAGGTTCGCCAGCAACTGCGGCAGACCCTGCGCGAGCTGCAGCTCATCGATTAACCCCGACAGGCGCTACCAACATGACTTCCCTATGCATCCTGGGTGCCGCCGGCCGCATGGGCCACTGCCTGCTGCGCACGGCCGCCACGTTCGACAACCTCCGGGTGACCGCCGCCATCGAGCGGGCCGGACACCCCGCCCTCGGACAGGATGCCGGCCGCCAGGCCGGCCTGGAGCCGCTGGGTGTGCCGCTCACGGATTTCGAAACGGCGGCCGCCTCGGACGTCATGATCGACTTCACGTTCCACGCGGCGGTGCCGGCCAACGTCGCGCGCGCCGTCGCCACGCGTCAGGGGTACGTGCTCGGCACGACGGGACTGACGCCGGAGGAGCGCCAAACGGTGCAGGACGCCGCGCGCAAGATTCCAGTGGTCTGGTCGCCGAACATGAGCCTGGGAATCAACCTGCTGCTCGACCTCGTGCGCCGCGCCGCCGCTACGCTCGATGCCGGTTACGACATCGAGATCGTCGAGATGCACCACCGGCTCAAGAAGGACGCTCCGAGCGGCACGGCGCTGGGTCTCGCCGAGGCGGCGGCCAAGGGACGCGCGGTGGCGCTTGACCAGGTGGCCGTTCACGGACGCAGCGGGCTGGTCGGCGAGCGTCCGCGCGGGGAGATCGGCATCCACGCCGTGCGCGGCGGCGATGTCGTCGGCGACCACACCGTCATCTTCGCCGCCGACGGCGAGCGCGTCGAGCTGACGCACAAGGCTTCAAGCCGCGACTCCTTCGCCAAGGGCGCGCTGATGGCGGCGGACTGGCTGCGGGGGCGCGCGCCGGGTCTCTACACGATGCGCGACATCCTGGGGCTGGAGTAGCGCCCATGGAGGCGGTGCTCTCGCTGGGCTCGAATCTCGGCGACCGCCGCGCGAACCTGCTGGCCGCGCGGGCCGCGCTCGCCGCGCTGCCCGGCACGCGTCTGGTCGCCAGCGCACCGCTCTACGAGACCGAGCCGGTCGGCGCGCCAGCCGGCACGGAACAACAGCTCTACCTCAACACGGTGCTGGTGCTGGAGAGCGCACAGGATCCCGAGGCGTTGTCCGTCGCCATGCATGCCATCGAGGCGCGTCTGGGCCGCGTGCGCGGACCGGAGCGCCACGCGCCGCGTCCCATCGATATTGATCTGGTGGCCTTCGGGGATTTCCGCCGCAACACGCCATCGCTGCGCCTGCCGCATCCCGAGGCCGCTCACCGGCGCTTCGTGCTCCAGCCGCTCGCCGATGTCCGGCCCGATCTCATCCTGCCGGGCCAGTCACGCACGGTGCGCGAGCTGCTCGCCGCACTGCCCCCCTCCCCCGCCGTGGTCCTGGCGGGAGAGCAGTGGGCGTGAGAGCTTGAACGTAAGTGCCCGCATTTCTAGCTTGTCGCGAGCTTTGTCGCGAGCCTTGCCGAACGCGGGAGAGAGATTTTAACGCAGAGGCGCAGCCGCAGAGGGGTGAGCGGACAGCTCAGCGGAACACCTGACCCTCGAAGACCTGGCTCGGAAGGCCATGGCGTCCCAGCGCCTCCATGAAGGGGTCGGGGTCGAATTGCTCCATGTTGAACACCCCCTCGCCGCGCCACCGGCCCGTGAGCATCATCATGGCGCCGACCATCGCGGGCACGCCGGTCGTGTAGGAGATCGCCTGCGACCTGACCTCGCGGTAGCACTCCTCG
>CAYVKQ010000344.1:0-3666 GCA_964451945.1 uncultured Lentisphaerales bacterium | reverse complement strand
TATGTCAACTCGGGGAACTGGGGCGCCTCGGCCATCAAGCAGGCGCGCCTCATCGGCACGGTCGCCATCGCCGCCGACTGCGAAAAGGACGTCCCCACCCGGGTGCCCGGCGTTGCGGAACTGAAATTGACCCCCGGCGCGGCCTATCTCCACCTCACCTCCAACGAAACGATCTCGGGTGCGCAGTGGAAGCGCTTTCCCGCCTGCGACGCGCCGCTGGTCGCCGACATGTCCTCCGACATCCTGTCGCGCCCCTTCGACGCCAAGCCGTTCTCCCTCATCTACGCCGGCGCGCAGAAGAACCTCGGCCCCTCGGGCGTCACGGTGGTCGCCATCCGCAAGGATTTCGCGGCCAGGGAGTCGAAATCCCTCCCCGCCATGCTGCGCTACAGCACCCACATCGACTCCCATTCGCTCTACAACACGCCCCCCTGCTTCAGCATCTACATTCTGGCGCTGGTGACCCGCTGGCTAAAGGCCTTCGGGCTGGAGCGGATGCACCGGCAGAACGCCGAAAAGGCGGCGATGCTGTACCAGCGGATCGACGCATCCGGCTTCTACCGCGGGACGGCGTGCAAAGAGTGCCGCTCGGACATGAACGTCACCTTCCGCCTGCCGACCGAGGAATTGGAGGCCGATTTCATCGCCCAGGCCTCCAAACGCGGACTCAAGGGATTGAAAGGGCACCGTTCGGTGGGGGGCGTCCGCGCCTCGATCTACAACGCGTTCCCCGTCGCCGGAGTGAAGGCCCTGGTCGACTTCATGGCCGAGTTCGAAGCACGGAACGGGTGACCGTGGGCAGGAAGCACTGATCACTGCCCCTCGTTCGGGGGCCTATGCATCGACGGCGCAGGGGCTCACATGCCAGATTTCGCTGGCATACTCCCGGATCGTGCGGTCGGACGAGAACACGCCCGCCCGCGCCACGTTGATGAGCGCCTTGCGGTCCCAGGCCAGAGGATCGCGGTAGAGCCGGTCGACCGCCTCCTGCGTCTCGATGAAGGCACGCAGGTCCTGCAGGATCATGTAGTGGTCGTTGTAGTCGAGCAGCGACTGCACGATCGGATCGAACAGCCCGGGCGTCAGCACGCAGAAGGTGTTCTGGCGGATTAGGTCGATGGCGCGGCGGATCTCGGGATCGTTCCCGTAGATTTCCCGGGAGCGGTACGCGGCACGGCGCGCGGCCACCTCCTCGGCGCGCAACCCGAAAATAAAGATGTTCTCGTCGCCCACCGCCTCCCGGATCTCGACATTGGCCCCGTCGAGCGTCCCCACGGTCAGCGCGCCGTTGAGCATGAGCTTCATGTTGCCCGTTCCCGAAGCCTCGGTCCCGGCCAGAGAGATCTGTTCGCTGACATTCGCGGCGGGGATGATCTTCTCGGCCAGCGAGACGCTGTAGTCGGGCAGGAACACAACCTTGATCTTGCGGCTGATCACCGGATGGGCGTTCACCACCTCGGCAATGCCGTGGATCAGGCGGATGATCAGCTTGGCCATGTGGTAGCCGGGCGCCGCCTTGGCGGCGAACAGGAAGGTCCGGGGCTGGATGTCCAGATCGGGCTGGTGGATCAGCCGGTCGAACAGCACGATGATGTAGAGCGTCAACAGCAACTGGCGCTTGTATTCGTGCAACCGTTTGACCTGCACGTCGAAGATCGACTCCGGATCGACGGAAATAGCGAGGGTTTTGCGGATGTACTCGGCCAGCGCTGCCTTGTTGGCCTGTTTCACAGCCCGGAAACGCTGCATGAATTCGCGGTCATCCACCAGTGGCTCCAGCCGGTTCAACTGCGCGAGGTCGGTAATCCAGCCCCTGCCGATCCGCCCGCTCACCAGGTCCGCCAGCCCGGGATTCGCCGCGAGCAGCCAGCGGCGCTGCGTGATGCCGTTGGTCTTGTTCTGGAATTTGCCGGGCCACAATTCGGCGAAATCGGCGAAGAGGCAGCCGCGGATGATCGCCGAGTGGAGTTTGGCCACCCCGTTGACCGCGCTGCAGCCGATCAGCGCCAGATTCGCCATCCGCACCTTCTTCTCGCCCCCCTCGTCGATGACGCTCATCCGCTGCAGGCGGGCGACGTCGCCCGGCCACCGCGACGCGACCTCGCGCAGGAAGCGCCCGTTGATCTCGTAGATGAGCTGCATGTGCCGCGGCAGCAGGCGCTGGAAGAGCGGCACGCTCCATGTCTCCAGCGCCTCGGGAAGAATCGTGTGGTTGGTGTAGCCGACGCAGCGGCGGGTCAGGTCCCACGCGAGATCCCAGTCGAGGTGCTCCCGGTCGACCAGCAGGCGCATCAGCTCGGGGATCACCAGCGCCGGATGGGTTTCGTTCAACTGGATGAAGACCTTGCCGGGCAACGCGCTCCAGTCGTGATTCTCGAGCTGAAAACGGCGCAGAATATCCTGCACCGAGCACGAAACGAAGAAATACTGCTGCCGCAGCCGCAGCTCCTTCCCCTGCAGCACGTTGTCGTTGGGGTACAGCACCTTGGTGAGGTTTTCGGCCAGCACCTTGCTCTCCACCGCGTCGACATAGGAGCCGCTGTTGAAGTCCTCGAAGTCGAACTCGTCGTCGGAGCGGGCCGACCACAGCCGCAGCGTGTTCACCGCGTTGCCGCCGTAGCCGACGATCGGCAGGTCGTACGGCACGCCGATCACGGGCTTGGCATCGACCCAGCGCCACTCGAGGCGGCCCTCGATGTGCACGCTCTCCACGCGCCCCTCGAAAAAGACCGAGCAGGCGTGTTCGGGACGCACCAGCTCCCACGGGTAGCCGTTCTTCAGCCAGTGATCGGGTTCCTCCACCTGGGCGCCGTTGACGATCCGCTGCCGGAAGATGCCGTAATCGTAGCGCAGGCCGTAGCCGATCCCCGGAATCCGCAGCGTCGACATGGAATCGAGAAAACAGGCCGCCAACCGCCCGAGGCCCCCGTTGCCCAGTCCGGCATCCGCCTCATGGTCGGACAGCGCCTGCCACCCCGGACCGATCTCCGCCAACGCCTCGCGGCAGGCGTCCTCCAGACCCAGGTTGATGACGTTGTTGCCGAGCAGGCGGCCGATCAGGAATTCCAGCGAGAGATAGCTGACCTGCTTGACATTCTGCGCGCGGTAGCTCGTCTGCGTGGCGATCCAGCGCTCGACCACCCGGTCGCGGACCGCGCTGGCCAACGCAGTGTAGAAATCGCGGTCGGTCGCCCACTCCTGGTCCTTGGCCAGCGTGTAGCGTAGATGCCAGGCGAAATCCTCCCGCACCCCGTCGGCGGTCATTGCCACGCGCCGGTCTTGAATTCTGCGGGAACTTTTTTTCGATGCGCTCATCTCTCTCCCTTGGAATTTGGGAAAGTATACGGCAAATAGACCGGAGGTGCCAGCGAAAGGCAGTTACCGGCATCGCCCCCGACCCTCGGCCGCGGTCGCCGACCGCAGCCACCACCCGCCCGACCACCCCTGCCGCGGTCGCCCTGTAGCCGCGGTCGCCGACCGCGGCCACCCCGGCCAGACCCTGCCGCGGTCACCGACCGCGGCTACAGCGACGCCGTTCTCATCTGCCTAACCGTTGCCGCCCCGGCACCGCCGCGCTCGCCCTGTAGCCGCGGTCGCTGACCGCGGCCACCCCGCCCCGCCCGCCCCTGCCGCGGTCACCGACCGCGGCTACAGCAACGCCACGTC
>CAYVKQ010000343.1:0-3674 GCA_964451945.1 uncultured Lentisphaerales bacterium | reverse complement strand
TTACCGCAACTCGCCAAGTGACGTGCGGACCCCTTCGAGCGCCGCCAGTTTCTCGCGCCGCCTGAGCTTGAACGGCAGCATTTCGCTCAGGGGCCGCAGCACGTTGAGCATCCGCTCGGAACACACCTCGATCTCGGCCGGCAGGACGCCGAGTCGCTCGATCTCGCGCAACACGACGCCGGGAACCCGCGCCCACATGGCATCGATCCCCTCCAGCGCCTGCAGCGCCTCGCAGCAGACGATCTCCTGGGTCTCGCGGTTCATCAGCAGCAGGGTGAAAATCGCCTCCACGCGGTGACTGCCGCGCGTTTTCGCCCGCAGCGGCGTCAGCACCAGATCGGCCTGCAGCACGCCGCCGCCCCCGGAGAAACCGGCAATCCGGCGCACGCGCGTCAGATCGAGGCTCACGTCGATCCCGTCGTCGGGGAAGGGCGGCTCGTCGACCCAGGCATCGCGCCACTGGCCCCCGGCGTCCTGCACACGGACAAAAAACGTCTGCGGCAGCCGCTCCTGCGTCAGGCCGGGATCCGTCTCGATCCGCATCGCCATGCCATAGGCTTGATAAAGGACTGACTGCAGTTCGATCACTTCGGCGGCGTTGAGCCGGTCCGGATAGTAGCCCACGCGCTGACTGTAGAAAGCCGGAAACTCGTCGGCGTCTTCGGCAAACAACCCCAGACGCGTCAGCACGGCGCGGTCGGTGCGCGTGAGCCCCTTGCGGGGGACGAACATCAGGCGCAGCCACGACTCCTCGACCGTCTTTTCCAACGGCGGCCGATCATCGGCCGCCGCATTGTTGGCGAACGCGACGCGGAACGCCCGCCAGCCCGAGAACACCGCGACCGTGCGCCGCGCCGACTCGCCCAGCTCGGAAAAAAGGACGAACCCCGGTTCGGGCGCGCCGTGCGGCTGCACGCCGAACAGGTGCCCCAGCGTCATCCACTGCCACGGGGCCAGGGCGCGCAACCGCGCCGCCACATCGTACAGCCGCCGCCAATCGGCGACCGGCGCGCCGCCGACGCGCCCCTTGTCCATTTTCTTCGCCTCATCCGCCATCTCGAGATTCCTTCATCCTTTGAGTCACTTGCAGAACCCCTGCAAGTGCCAGGAGCCGGGGTTCAGCATGCCAGGGTTCAGGCTGAAAACACTCCCTGAACCCCGAACCCTGAACCCTGAACCCTTCGCTTGCACAAACCGGAGGTTTTGCATGCGCCTCCTTTTCATGTGCATCCTGGTGTAAACGGCCGTTTCCGGGTTCATCCTCCCTGCGCTCCCGCCGCCGCGGCTTCAAAGGCGAAGACGCGCGCCTCCCCGCCCCCCCACGCGCGTTCGGGCACGAGCCGCACGCCGCGGCAGCGCGTCCGCAACGGCAGGCGCACCAACCGCTGCCGGTTGTCCGTGACGCGCACGGCGGTGCACCAGACGCCGTCGGCGCCGCAGGTCTCCAGGCTGAAATCGCGCACCAGCGTGCGCGGCGTCCGCCAGGGCGGCGCATCGAGCGGATAGCCGTGGGGCATGTTCTTTTCCTTGCGGTTGAGGTCGCTGTCGAAGACCAGCCGCACCGATTCCAGCGGCGTGTCGCCGTCGAAGCGATAGGCCGCCCACGCCTCCCCGAAGGGCGCGCACCAGAGGTTGGCGTCGTCGCCGACCGGCCGGTCCACACCGTTGCGCAGCGCCTCGGCGTCGCCCGCCGAGGCCGTCAGCCGCGCCGTCCGGGAAGCCGCCGCCACCGGACGGACGCGCCACGGCAGCCAGCAGTCGTCGTCCTGCAGCGTCCGCTGCAGCTCGCGCAGCCGCTTCTCCCCCACGCCGCGCGGGGTCAGGCCGTCGCGCGCGGCGAGCGCCGCCGCGGTGCCGACCGCCTGTCCCATGAGCGACGTGGTGGCCATCACCCGCGTGGCGCTGAGGGCGGCATGGGTGGCGCTGTGGCAGCGTCCCGCGCAGAAGAGGTTCGCGATGTTGCACGAGTAGAGCGAACGGTACGGGATGCCGAAGGGGCTGGGCGCCGGATGGAAGATCGTGCCGGCCCGGGGGTGGTAGAATCCCGCAGGAAAGTGGTCGTCCATCGTCCAGCCGCCGTAGGCGACCAGATCGTCAAACCGCCCTTCCGCCTCGATGTCCCCCTGCGTCAGCACGTGGTCGCCGACATAGCGCCGGCTCTCGCGCTTGCCCGGCAGGAACCCGATCCACTCGATCGCCCAGTTGGCGTAGCGGTCGCGGTCGGGCGCGTGGTTCTTGACGTAGTCCCAGGTGCCGAAGGCGATCCGCAGCAGGTCCTCGCGCGCCCGTTCGCACTGGTGCAGGATGTCGCCGCTCGCGCCGCCGACCTCGATCCACCAGAAATTGGTCGTGCGCACGTCGTAGCCGCGGCTGCGGATCTGCTCGCCGTTGGCGGCGTAGGAGTGGGCCCACGACGGTGGAATGAAGGTCTGCGGGGACGGGTATTCGCGCGCCTGCAGCAGGCAGCTCATCCCCATCGTTTTGAGATCGGCCGTCTCGGGCGCGATCGATTCGCCGTACTCGGCGCGCGCCTCGCGCCCGATCCGCCAGCGGGCGCCGCCGAGGGGGGCGAGGATGCCGTCGCCCGAGCAGTCGGCGAACAGCGGCGCGCGGACGGTCCACTGCGTCTCGGTCGTCAGCTGCCAGCCGCGGACCGAGCGGATCGCGCCCTCCTCCGCCGCGCATGCCTGCACAGTGGTGTTGAGCAGCAGTGTCAGGTTCGGCTCGGTGACGGCGGCGCCGTAGAGCACGGAGTCCCAGAGGGAGAAATTGGCGGTGGGGTTGCGGGCGTAGTTCTCCAGCAGCAGCTCTTCCAGAATCCCGGTCTCGCGCCGGTCCGGTCCGTGCGCGCCGCAGATGTGCATGCGGATTTCGGACGAGGCGTTGCCGCCCAGGACCGGCCGGTCGTGGAGCAGCACCGTCTTCGCGCCGTGCCGTGCCGCCGCCAAAGCCGCCAGCAGGCCGGCCATGCCGCCGCCCACCACGCAGAAATCACTCGTCACCTTCTCTTCGCGCACGCCACGCCCCCACAATTGAAAACCGCGGACAATCACCTGATGAAAGAGTATTCTAGCACATCATCGGCGTGCGATGCGAACCGGAAATCGGTGCGGACAACGGTAGTGACCTCACCGACTTCTCGACCCCTCTTTCTCGTTATGTTCCGAGATTTCTTGCGCTTCTTTTATAAAGATGACGTCGTTTGATACCGCTAGTGCCCTGCGCCGCAAATAAGCTAATTTACTTCCTGCTCCGCGAGCTTTTGCCTGGCGCGTTGGATTTTCTCCAGGATCGCCTGACCTTCCGCCTTCCAGACATACCGCTTTGGCGAGAGGTTGTGCTCGGCGATATAGTCCAGGATGCGCTGTGCGAGTTCCTTCAGGCTCCCGAAACTCGCGTTGAGCAGCGCCTGCTGCGTGATGGCCCCGAAAAAACGCTCCACCAGGTTCATCCAGCTGCTGGAGGTCGGCGTGAAGTGGAGTGCGAGCCTCTTGACGCCGTGCCGTTTCTCGTGCGAGCGGTTGAGCCGGTCTATCCACGCGACAACCTCCGGCTGCTTGTGCGTCGCATAGTTGTCCAAGATGAGATGGAGCGTCAGCCCGTCCGGGCATTCCCTTTCCACCTGCTTCAGGAACCGCAACCATTCTTTGTGCGTATGCCTTTCCTCGATGCGG
>CAYVKQ010000342.1:0-3686 GCA_964451945.1 uncultured Lentisphaerales bacterium | reverse complement strand
CGCTTGATGAACGCGCGCAGCCCCGGTTCGACCCCCGCCAGCGCCTTGCCCAGCGTCTGCACCTGGTCGGCGGCGGAAGCAAACGGGTCGCAGCCGCCGTAGATCTGGACCGCCACGACGTCGATCAGGTCGGCCGCCTCGGCGAGGAGCGCCTCACGCCACGCGGCTTTCTCCGGCTCCGCGTTCAACTCGCCGCTGGACATCACCGCCACGATGCGCGAGCGGGGATACGCTGCCTTGAGCCGGGGCACATAAGCCTTCACCACTCCCGCGTACATCGCGGGGGTCATGTGGGCGGTCGTCCGCGCGTACGGATGGTTGGCAATGTGCCAGTAGATCAGCGGCGCTTCGCCTCCCGCCCGCGCAAACCATGCGGCGCAGTAGGCGGCCATCTCCTCCGCCTCGTCGGGCGTCCCCGTCGCGACGTTGACCGTCAGCGTGGGCGTAATCTTCTGCTCGACGCAGAGTTGGAGGTATTCGTCCAGGCCAAAATCATAGTTCAGGTACCAGTCCTGGTGGAACGCCGGATCGTAGCCGAAGCGGCGCAGGTGGACGGGGCCGGTGCCGTGGCGCCAGTTGTACGCATTGACGACGATGCCGCCGGGGAAGCGGAGCGTCGGAATGCGCATGGCCGCCATCTCATCGACTACCCCCTTGCAGAGGAGCGGCTCGTTTTTCGGACGGAGGTGGAATTGGTCGAACCACAGCTCGCCGGTGCCGCTCACCCGGATCGAGAGGCGCGCCTCGTCGTCGTCGCGCCCCGCCTTCAGCGGCAGCGTGTAGCGTTTGAAGTACGAGGTGTCGATCACGAGCTCGCCGCGGTCGTACGCGGCCGAGCGGCTCGACATCGGCAGTAGCGCGATCTCCAATTTCACCGGCGCGTGCCAGGCGCGCGCCCAAATCTCGCACTCCAGATCCTCGCCCGCCCGGACCGAGATTTTGTTCTGGTGCAGATGGTGTCCCCAATCCGCAAACAGTGCGCGCACCAGCTGCGCCTCCGACCCCATGAGGCCGGCGCCGGGCGTCAGCTCGTAGGCGGCGCGGCCGCAGCTCGTCCCCTGCCAGTGCGGCGCGATGCCGGTCACCGGGTGCGCCGGACCGAGAAACTTCGGATTCCGCAGCCGTTCCGACAGCAAGCCGTCGGCCGTCGTCAGGCACATTTCGATGTTTTGGCCCAGAATCATCTGCGAAACAGGGTGGCCGGAACCGGTTCCCAGAGTCAGCTTCACGTTCATCGCAGGGTCCTTTTTGCTGGTTAGGTGGCAGAAAACAACGGCCAGTTTGCCGCGGGCGACCGGTCAGGTCAAGCGCCAAACGCGCCCAGCATATCCATTCGGTAGGGCGGCCAGGCCCTGGCTGCCGCGGCCTCGCGCCCCGGACGGCACAGGAGGGTAGCGGCGGCAGGGACGGTTGGACCGATGGGCATGGCGTCGCTGTAGCCGAGGTCGGTGACCGCGGCCGGGTTGGGGGCGCGGAGGGCCGCGGTCGGCGACCGCGTCTACAGGGCGACCGCGGCCGGGGCGGATCCTTCCACTTTTCCCGATCCCTGTCGCTTCCACCCCTGTCCCGATTACGAATTGCCGGTGGTTTGCCCCGGCCGTAAAATCTGCTATTCTATCGCCGAATGTGATTTCGTACTGGTGCAGCGGAGAGGAGTCGCAATGATTGAGGGAATGGTGCCGGCGCTGCCGCTGGCGAGCCTGTGGGACGCCTTCTGGGTTTCGAACCCCATGGGGCAGGCGATCGTGGTGATCCAATTGATCGGGTCGGTCCTGGTGTGGACGATCATGGTAGGCAAGGGGCGCGAACTGCACGCGATGGAGGCCGGGAGCCGCCGCTTTCTCCAGTCCTTTGTCCATGGCGCGGACGTGATCGACCTCTACATCGAGCAGACGCGCCAGCACGACCAGACGCCGCTCGACGTGATCTACCGGCGGACCTGCGAGCGGCTAGTGAAGCTCTTCGACCGCGAGACCCGGGCCGCGCTGATCGGCCGCACCGCGGCGGGGGAGAACGCGGCGCTGACCGCCAAGGAGATCGAATTGCTGTGCGGCACCGCCGAGCACACCCTGGCCGAGCAGGTGGTGCGGGCCGAACGGGGGATGAGTTCGCTGGCGACGGCCACTACCGCCGCGCCGCTCGTCGGCCTGCTCGGCACGGTCTGGGGCGTGCTCGACGCCTTCCAGGTGATGGGCGTGAAGGGGGCGGCCCAGCTCGGCGAACTGGCGCCCGCGCTTTCGGCCGCCATGCTGACGACGGTGGTCGGCCTGCTGGTGGCGATCCCCTCGGGCATCGGCTACAACATCCTGCAGGGAATCGTGCGGCGGTCGGTGATCGAGATGGAGGGTTTTGTCGACGAGTTGACCGGCCGCATCGCGTGCGAATTCCAAGGCAAAGGGGGCTGACGCCATGCCGCTGCGTTGGAAAAAACGGCGGCAGCGGGAAACGCCGCAGCGGATCAGCGAGGTCAACATGACCCCGCTGATCGACTTGACCTTTCTCCTGCTGATCACCTTCATCATCACGTTTCCGCTGCTGGAGAACGCGATTTCGGTGAAGCTCCCCGTCGGCAAGGCCGACAAGCTGCCCGCGAAGAAAGCGCAGAACGTGACCCTCGACGCCAAGGGGACGATCCACCTGAACAACAGGCAGATGTCGCTCGCGGAACTGGAGGCGGCGTTGCGCGAGGAGGTGGCCAGGAACGCCGATCTCTCGGTGCTGATCCGGGGGGATGAGAATCTCCAGTATGGAATGATCGTGAAGGTCATGAGGATCCTGTACCACCTCAGGATCACACGCATGGCCTTGGTCACGCAGCAGGAGTGATGGGGATTGCCGGCATGGACCGAATCTACAGTCGGGCGCTGAAGGCCTCGCTGGCGGGGCACGGAGCTGTCGTGCTGCTGGCCGTGGGGGTGGCGCTGTGCTCGGGGTGGGTCCGCCGCAAGCCGGTCGAAATTCCGCTCGTGTTCACCGTTGTGGTAGAGGAGCCGCAGGACCAGGCGCCAAGGCAAACGACTTCGCGCCCGCGGCCCAAACCCCCGGCCGATCCGCCCAAGCCGCCGCCGGCCCCGGCGCCGCCGGCTGAAGCCACGGTGCCCGTTGTGAAGCCCGAGCCGGTGAAGCCGAAACCCCGGCCCGACCCGCCCCGGCCCGAACTCGAAAAGCCGAAGCCCCAGCCGGACTCCGGGAAACCGAAACCGGCCGACAGCGGTTTCAAGAAAGGGGAGCGGGTGGTGCGCCGGGTGCCGGTGAACGTCCCACCGGTCAAGCTGGCCAGACAGCCGATGCTCAGCGCCGAGGAAATTGCGCGGTTGCTGGCGGCGGGCGCCAGGGTCGGCGAGGAGAACGTGCTGCCGCAGAGCGAGGTGCAGCGCTGCTTCCTGCTGGTGAAGGAGGCGCTGTACAATGCCTGGTCGCGGCCGGCCAGAAACGACGCCGGTCCGCGACCGGCGCAGATCGAGCTGGCGTTCGGCCCGGGCGGGGTCGTGCGCGATGTCCGCCTGGTCCGTTCGTCGGGCAGCGCCCTGCACGACCGTTCGGCCATGGCCGCGGGTAGGGCCGTCGGGCGGGTCGACGGACTGACCGCCCGCTTTCTGCGGGACTATGCCCGCGTGACGGTCGATTTCGAACTGGAGTAGGCGCGCCGAGACGCCCCCACACGTACAAGAGAGTGATCCCCATGC
>CAYVKQ010000341.1:0-3701 GCA_964451945.1 uncultured Lentisphaerales bacterium | reverse complement strand
TTGAGTGCCAACATCGCTGTAGCATCACCGGTATTTATGGAACTTCTGGACTCCATAATCTTACGTTATGAAAAAACAAAACACTTCTATGTTCGACAAGGCATCTCACGTGAACAGCGTCTTGCCGAAAGGGATCCGCTGAAAAAGACCACATTCAAGCACTCCAAACATTGGGTTGGTGTTGATGAAATGTTGTACTTCAACGCGCCGGAAGTGTTCGTGACGGAACAGGGCGTTATTCCCGCGCATCCCGAAGGAGTTGCGACACCGGATTCCAAGTTGAAGCAGAAGGATGCGCCGCAACTTTTACAATCCATCGGCGATGACAAGACGACCATGGATGCGCGTAAAGCTGCGGTAAGAGAACTTGTTGAGAAGCGTGCGGCCAAGGGAGACCTCAAGGAAGTAGCTCGGGGTCTGGACGAAGCCAATATGGTGTATACATACCGTGACACGGTTGAAGCACTTGCACATGTCGGGCGCGATGCCGTGCCAGGTATTCTTGAAGCGTTAAACGATCCGGCCAGTTCCAACACTGACAAGAAATGCGCGATCTGGGCGCTGGTGCGTGTCGGGGTTGCCGACCCCAGTGTCATTCAAGCCTTGCAGGCCATGTCGACGAATACTGATCGCAGTGATATTGCCAAGTATGCTCAAGACGCTTTGCAGTATCTCCAGGCCAAAGATCGATGATCGTGTTTGTCCGGGTACCTCGGCCCGGCGTGGGCCGGGCCTCGGAACTACTCGCGCCCTGCCGGGCGCTCGTGCGCTGCGCGGTACGTCACGAAAGTTGCGGGGCAACTTTCGCACCAACCGCTCCGCTTCCCACCCCGAGCCTGTACACGAAAATGCGGTGGCATTTTTCGGCTTCCTCGTCTGAAACCGCCAGACAGAGGTCGGCCAGCGCCGGTTCCCAGTGGGGCGGCACGCCGCCGTAGCCGGTTCCCTGCAGCAGGTGCTTGGGCTTGCAGACCGGTTTGCCGCCCAGCACCTCGGCCCCGAGCGGCTCGACCGGGGGCGCACACGATGTCCGGATTCTGCCGCTTCAGGAACCGTGCCACGCCGACAAAGGTGCCGCCGCTGCCGACGGCTGCCACGAAACCGCGCAGCGCGGTCCCCGCGTCCGCCCAGATCTCCGGTCCCGTGCCCTGCTCGTGCGCTTCCGAGTGGACTCAGCCGCGGCAAGGCCACGAGCGGCGTCCGTCCGATCAGATCGATGGCAGTGCCGCACGTCATCGCCGCACCCGTAGTCACACCAGCTTGTAGATCGCCGCGGACTTGCGGTCGACGTCGAGTTCCGCCTTGCCGCGGCGGACAGGGATGCGGGCACCGCTGTCGAGGTCTTCCAGCGCGGTGGCGGCATGATCCTGTCCGAAGGTGACGGTGAAGCGGAACGCGTCGGGGTAGTGGTTGAGGACGAAGAGGATGGTGTTCTCCGGGTTCTGCTGCAGCACGGCGCTGGCCAGGGTGCGCGGCTGCGGGTGGGGACGGCCGCCGCCCGCGGGGTGCCAGTCGATCCACGTCGTCTCTTCGGCGGGCGCGAGGTGCACATGCGCCTCGCCCGCGTATTTCTTCAGCAGCGCGCCGACCGCGGCGATGTTGTCGGGCGACTCCTCCTCGGCCTTCTCCTGCGCCAGGTAGGCGGGATGCCAGATCAGGAGGCCCTTGCCCACGGCGCTTTCGCGGCGTTTGCCGCGGGAGACGGGCTTGAGGCCGAAGAAGGCCAGCGGCTTGCCGGTCTCGTCGCGGCTCGGCAGGGGGCCGCTGACCACGAGGGTGCCGCCGGCCTGCACGAATTTCCTCAAGGCTTTCTCGGCCCGCTTCTCGATCACCGGCGAGCCGGGGAGGAAGGCGAGGGCGTAGGCGTCCAGCAGCGAGGCGTCGTGCAGGATGTCGACCACGCCGGGCTGCATGCCGTTCTCTTCGATGAGGCGGAAGAGGCCCGTGTATTCGACCGAGGCCTTGCCCGCGGCGGCGCCGTCGATGAACGGCGCGCCGACATGCAGATCGTTGTCGTTGCACGGCAGGGGGTCGCCGATCGCCGTGTGCTGGTGCTGGACGAGGTCGTAGACCACGGCCGCGTCGGTCAGCGGCACGAGGCTGTCCCAGCCGGCGATCTTGTTGAAGCACAGGTCGGGCACCTCGGTCAGGACGTCCAGGCTGGGCCGCTTGTGGCCGTGGGAGCTGACCGGGGCGTCGCCCCAGCAGCCGCGGTCGTGGAACATGAACCAGTCGATCGCCTTGCACCCCTGGGCCAGGGCGCAGCGCGCCATGAAGCGCATGTGGTCGTCGGAGACGCGGCCGGTGAGGACCTTGTTCCAGGTGCCGGACATGAACTCGGCCGACCAGGTGTAGCGCAGCGAGGCGTTCATCAGCTTGAGCACGCGGGCCATCGAGTGGTAGCCCGAATAGCTCATGAAGGTGCCGCGGTAGAAGTCGTAGCCGACGATGCCGCCGGTCGCCTCTTCGAAATCGGGCATGCGGGTGGGGACGCCCTCGGGCAGGTGCGGGTTGAAGTTCGTCATGAAGGTGACGCCGGCCACGCCGTTCTCCTCGTGCATGGCGCGCAGGCAGCGGATGTACTGGCACATGCACCAGGTCTTGAATTCAATCCAGTCGGTGTACCAAGCCAGGTCGGCGCCGATCTCCTGCGGCACGGCGCGCGGCGGGACGATCTCCTCGATCGCGCGCATCCCTTTTCCGGCATAGGGGATGTTCTTGAACGTGCCGTACTTCTCCTTCAGGAACTGGTGGTAGAAGCCCCCGGGCGCGACATTGACCGGGTTGTAGTCCGAGTCGAGGAAGCTGTCCCGGACGATGTAGCTGATCTCGTTGTCGAGGTTGATCATCGTGACACAGCCGCCGTTCGCCCGCAGGTGGGGGACGAGGATCTTGTCGGCGGCCTTGAACCATTCGGACGTGAGCGCGAGGTAGTCGGGGTGGAGGTAGGAGGGCTGCGAGCCTTCGCGGCTGCCGATCCAGTACCCCTGGGTGGTGCGGTTCTGGCGGTCCCAGACCATCATGGACGGGTCGCCGAGGACGAGCCAGCCGGGATAGCCGCCATGGGGCATTTCATTGCAGCAGAAGGGACCGGCGCGGAAGTTGAGGTTCAGCCCGTGCTTCTCCACGAGGTCGAGGAACGTGCGCAGGTTCAGGCGCGGGTCGGTTCTACCCTCGAAATCGAAGATGCCCGCGGGGTGCTTGGCGTCGGGCAGCCCGACGCAGTGGCTCTCCCAGGGAATGTAGCTGGTGACGCAGCGCAGGCCGGTCTCCTTGAAGCGCTGCAGGATCGGTTCCCAATAAAGCGGATCAGTCCGGAAATACTGGATTTCGGCGCCAAAGGTCTCAAGCGATTGAATGGCAGACATGATCACTCCTTGCGTTGACGGGCCACAGGACGGGACAGAGTGTATCAGAGACGGCGCAGGCGGCAAACCCAAAGTCAGGTCACGCGTCACGCTTTGAAAACGGCCTCCTCGATGACGCGCCAGGGGAGGCCGTGGCGGTTGAGCGCCTGCATGAAGGGATCGGGATCGAACTGTTCCATGTTGAACACGCCGCGCCCCGTCCACGCCCCGGTGAGGATCATCTTGGCGCCGATCATCGCCGGCACGCCGGTGGTGTAGGAGATCGCCTGCGAACGGACCTCGCGGTAGCACGCCTCGTGGTCGCAGATGTTGTAGACGTAGACGGTCTTCGGC
>CAYVKQ010000340.1:0-3760 GCA_964451945.1 uncultured Lentisphaerales bacterium | reverse complement strand
ACTCGCGGCCGCGGCGTGCGGCCTGCTGACACTGAGCGGCGTGGTACGCGCCGAAACCTTCATCTGGACCGGAGAGGCCGGCACCGACTGGCACAATCCGCTGAACTGGGACCGGAAGGCGGTGCCGGCCGACGGCGCCGACGTGGTCGTCGGCTCCGGCTCGGTGATCCTGACCAACGCCACCGCCGACCTCGCGTCGTTCGCCATGAACAGCGGCACGCTCACCTTCAGCAACTGGACCACGCGGCTGAGCGCCACGGAGATCGAACTCCAGGGCGGCACGGTGACGCATTTCGAAAACACCGCCGCGGCGGCTCCGTGGACGGCCGACGCGCGGGTCTGGCTGGCCTGCTCCACGTTCACCCTCGGCGCCTCGGCCGCGGTCACACTGGACAACCGCGGCTACGTGGGCAACGCGGGCTACTGGGACGGCGGCCGGGGTCCGGGCGGCGCCATCGCCGGGTCCAACTTCGGCGGCGCAGGCGGCGGCGGCCACGGCGGCCGCGGCGGCGGCCTGGGCGACGGAGGTCCGACCAACGGCCTTGCCCACGCCCCCGAGAACCCCGGCAGCTCGGGCGGCAAATCCGGCGGGACCGCCGGCAACGGCGGCGGCGTTATCTGCATCCGCGTCGCGCAAGAGGCTGAACTCTTGGGGACGCTGACCGCCAACGGACAGAATGCGCAGACGATCAACAATCAGAGCGGCGGCGGCGGTTCGGGCGGTTCGGTCTTTCTCCGCGCCGGCGCGTTCACGGCGGCGCCAACCGCGTCGATCAGCGCCGGCGGCGGCAATGCCGCCGGCACGTTGGGCGGCGCGGGCGGCGGCGGCGGGCGCATCGCCGTGTGGACGGGGATCCGGCCCGCCGACGAGGCGGCACTTCTGGCCGACGACGAAGACGCGGTCCGCTATCCGCTGCTGCGCGGGGACAAGGCGGTCGACGATCCGGGCGCGTTCACCGCGGCGGGCGGTTCAGGAGTCACCGCTTCCGGGACGGACGGCACCGTGGTCTTCCTGGCGGTCGCCTATCCCGCGCCGGGAACGGTGCTGCTGGTGCGGTAGGAGGAAAACCCATGGAATCCAAAGCCACACATCCGGTTGGTGAAAACAGGGCGGACGGCGTCGAGGGCTCAAGGGGCGCCGGAGCCCCGGACCCCGGCTTCCGGCACCCGCAGGAGGTCCGCAGGCGCTTCAGCGAGTGCCGCCGCGGGATGGGAATCGGCGGCTGGCTGACCAACTACAAGCGTTTCAACGTGCTGCCGAACGCGTGGCGCGGACCGCTCTCCCCCGGCGATTTCGAGCATTTCGAAACCTACATCACCGAGCAGGATGTCCGCAACATCGCTTCGTTCGGCATGGACCATATCCGGCTGGGCTTCGACCAGATCGTGCTGGAAGAGGCGCCGGGCGTCTACCGCGAACGGACCTTCCGCCTGCTGGACGCCTTTGCCGCGTGGTGCGGACGGGCCGGTGTGAACGTGGTGCTGAACCTGCACAAGGCCGTCGGCAACTACTGCGACATTGCCGAGAGCGTTTCATTGATGGACGACGCCGGCCTGCAGGAGCGCTTCATCGCCCTGTGGCTTGAGATCGAGCGCCGCTACCAAGACAAGCCGGAGTTGGTGTTCGAACTGCTCAACGAGGTCCGGGACATCGATCCGGATCGCTGGAACGATCTGGCGCAGCGGACGATCGAAGCCATCCGCAAGCGGAACCCGGCCCGCGAGATCATCGTCGGCAGCACCCGCTGGAACAGCGCCGGCACGCTCAAGCATCTCCGCCTCCACGACGACGAAAACGTCATCTACACCTTCCACATGTACGAGCCGAGCGAGTTCACGCACCAGCAGGGCGTGCTCCAGCCCGGCCCGCTGTACTACAACCGGAAGATGGCCTATCCGTCCGGCATCGAGCCCTACCGGGACTACCTGCGCTTCGTGTACGGCAACACGAATCCCTACCCGGATGACGCGCGCATGGACAAGGAGTGGCTCCGGCGACGCATGCAGCCGGCCTTCGACTTCGCGGCCGCGCATCCCGGCCACAGGCTGTGGTGCGGCGAGTTCGGCACCATCCGCCATTGCCGGTTGGAATACCGCGAGAACTGGATGCGGGACGTGATCGCGCTGCTCAAGGAGCACGGGATTCCCTACTGCGTGTGGAACTATCTCAGCACGCCGAACGACGGCAACCGGTTCAGCCTGGTGGACGACGAGACGAGGGCCATTCTCTCCCCCGAACTGCTGCGGATCATCCAGGGCCGGGTCTGAGCGGCCGCCTCCGCCACCCGTGCCGCCGCCGACGAACAACCCTCTACCGCCCCGACCGCAGGCGGAAGAAGGTCGCCGGCGCCGGAAGGTCCGGATGAACGAGGCTGTTTTCCTCCGTGTTCGGCGCCGCATTCGACCACACCACCTCCCATGCGGGCGCCAGCAGGTTGGTGCATGCTTCCACGCTCTGCCAGGCCTGGATGCCGCCCGTCCACTCCAGGCGCAGCGTGTCCGCCGCATACGTCAACCCCGTGATCCGCAGCACGGACAGCGCCTGCGTCGGCACGGTATCCGCATGGTACTCCTTCCAGGTCTCCATGCCGTCGCCATCGGGATCGTCCAGCGCCGCGGCGGCAAACGCGTTTGTCCAGCCGTATCCGGCCAGCCACCATTCCGGCACCCCGTTCGTGGCCAGGCTTTCCGTCGTCGTTGCCCGGATCCGCAGATCCCTGTCCAGAAACACGTCGATCGGGTTGGCTTCCGCCTCTCCGGGCGGCACGTCCCCGGTCCACCTGTCCAGGCGGTAGTACCTCTCCGGTTCGGCCGTCAGCGTCAGGTTCGTCGTCCCCGTGTACCATCCGTTCGCCGCCCCCGCGACCCGGCCCGGCCCGTCCATGAAGGCCGT
The DNA here is from genome assembly GCA_964451945.1 of uncultured Lentisphaerales bacterium. Taxonomy (GTDB): domain Bacteria; phylum Verrucomicrobiota; class Kiritimatiellia; order RFP12; family JAAYNR01; genus JAAYNR01. Next base: position 867 of record CAYVKQ010000340.1, on the reverse strand, counting down.
GAGCAGGTAGCGCTTCAGGCTCTCTCCGCCGATCGCCAGCATCAGCGGCCCGGAGCGGTACATGTTGCCCGCCGCGTCGTTCACCACCGCCACCACGCTGTAGTTCCCCGTCACGGTTGGACGCCACTCGCACACGGTCGACGCCGCGTTCGTGTTCAGCATGACGTCGTTGGCCAGAAACCACGCGGAGGCCACGGCGGCCGTCAGGTTCGACGGCCAGGCCGTCAGGACGACCGTGTCGCCGACGTTCGCGCGGTTGTCCGCGGCCGAGGCGGTGAGCGCGACGGTCGGGTACGGCGCGGGGTCCGCATCGGGCGGGTTCTCCGGCAGGACCAGGGGCGACGGCGCCAGCAACCCGGCGTCGATGCAGGCGACCGCCTGCGTGCCGCCGGTCATGCGCACGTCGTACAGGCACGCGGCCGGCAGGGCCTCCAGGCTCAAGACGCCCAGCGGCGGCAGGGTCACCTCCACGGTCCGCGGCACCGCGTCCGCCGCCCACGCGCAGACCAGCCACCGCTGTTCGCCCCGCTTTTTCCGGATCAGCACCCGCGTGTTGTAGAAACCCGTCCAGAACTCGTAGGCCGGCTGGTCGGCCGACCACCGGTGCCGCATCGGACCGGGCAGGAGGTCGCCGTCCCGCAGCATCTCCTCCAGATGGCTGAATTCGGCGTGGACCTGCCCCAGCACTTCGATCTGCCGCAGCCAGTTCGGCGGCGCGTCCTTGTCGAAGAGCGCGTTGAAGCCGCCGGCCGGGTATCGGTAGTAGCCGGCGTTGCCGCCGATCATCCCCGCCGTGTAGTACGCCTTCAAAAACCCGGTGTAGAGGCCGAGGTCGCTGTTGCCCGCCGCGGCGGGATCCTCGGCCCA
>CAYVKQ010000339.1:0-3771 GCA_964451945.1 uncultured Lentisphaerales bacterium | reverse complement strand
CATGCGGAGCTTGCTGGCGAGGGTGAAGAAGGTGTCGGAGACGATGAAGCCGAAGCGTCCGCCGGGACGCAGGAGGGCGAAGCCGAGGCCCGTGAAGTGGACGTACAGGTCGTCGAGGAAGCCGTCGCGGGCCGCGAGATGGTCGCGCCAGCCCGCGCCGGAACTGGTGTGCGTGGAGACGTACGGGGGATTGCCCAGGACCGCATCGAAGCCGGCGCGGCCGTCGGGGAGCGGTGAGCCGTCCTCGTCATGGAACACGTCGGGAAAAAGAATCTGCCAGTGGCACGGCCTGAGGGTCGCGCGGATTGATTGCGCCTGTTTGCCGAGCACGCGGGCGGACGTGGCCACGCGCGGGCGGTCGGGCTCGGGAATAGCCTCGGGCGTGCAGAGGTGCTGGAGCTGTTCGCGCCACTCAAGGTCGGTGAGCGGGCCGTCGGCGCGGGCGAGGTGGTCGGCCCAGAGGTCAGCCAGCGCGACGAGCGGGGCGAGTTCGGACTGCACCTTGCGCCACGCGGCTTCCTTGTTTTTGACGATCTCCATTGCGGTGCTGGCTTCGGCCTCGATGGCGAGGTTGCGGCGGACGGCCGCGGCGAGCAGCGCGGGCAGATGAGTGGTGAAATCGTCAAAGCGCTCGCGGTCGCCGGGACGCGCCGGGAGGCGGTTCATCTCGTCAGGGCGGGCGTAGACAAGCGAGTTGCCGCACAGCAGATGGTGGTCGAGAAAGTTCAGCGGCTCGTCGGCGGCGATGCAGGTGAGCCAGAGCGCGAGCTTGGCCAGCTCGACGGCCATGGGGTTGATGTCCACGCCGTAGATGCAGGACTCCACGACGCGGCGGCGCCAGTAGGCGGTTTCGGCCTGCTCCTGCGGCACGCCGGGCGGCACGGGAATGAGGCCCGCCGCGAGGATCGCCTCGCGCGTGCGGTGGCCGGAGCCTGTGGCGACAATGCGCCCGGTCATGCGGCGCGTGGTGGGATGGTCGATGATCCGGTCGGCCAGCCACTCCACGGCGCGCACCAGGAAGTGTCCACTGCCCATGGCCGGATCGACGAGGTTCAGGCGCAGCAGGGCAAGGGCGAACGAATTGTCGCGCCGGCGCTCCTCGGACCGCGCGCCGCGGGCGCGGCAGACCTCGGGGAGCGCGTCGATCTCGGCGAGCAGGGGCGTGAGCGTCTCGCGCACCAGGAACCCGACGATCCAGTCGGGTGTGTAGACAATGCCGTCGCGGTGGTTCTTCTCGCCGGACTCGTCCTTCAGGCGCAACCGGCCACGCTCGCGGACGAGACGGCCGCCCAGCAACCCCTCGTAGATGTCGCCGAGTTGGCGCACGTGCAGGCTCGCGTAGTCGATCGTCTCGTCGGCCAGGATGCGCTGCTGCCGGTCGCCCGCGCGCGCGGGTGGCTGCGCGAAGATCAACTGCTTGAGCACGGCGGCCAGTTTCGCATCGCCGATGCGCCAGCGCGCGATCAGGGGGTGGCTGCGGAACAACCCGCCGTTATAGCGGGTCACGCCGCACGCCTCGTTGCGGGCGGGGACCGTTCCGTCGATCAGTTCGAAGAGCCGGAGCAGCCGCTCATACAGATCGGTGAAGGCATTGTCGGCGAAGGCCGCGGGGTCGCGCAACGCATCGGCCAGGCGCACCAGCGAAAACCGTTCGAGGTACTGTTTGTTGTGCCCGAATCCCGAGGCCCGCACCGGCAGCAGGCCGCGGCTTTCGGCATAGAGGACGAAGAGCAGGCGGTAGAGGAAGACGAGCGCGGCGTCGTAGACATCGCCGTAATCGTCCGGGGAGATGGCGTTCTCCGGCTGGTCGGCAAAGGCGGTGGCCAGTTCCTCCAACACGTCGAAGACGCGTCGCTTGAGATTGGCCTCAAGTTCGGACTGGAAGCGGACAGCCTCGGTCTGGAAGTCATCGAGCGCACAGGCGCCGTCCGGACGCCGCACGAAGGACTCGGGGCTGAACAACCTGCGGAAGAGGCGGAAGTCGGCGGGCGTGCAGAGGGTGCCGTCGGGGCTAATCAGCGTGAAAGAGAAATAGGCGTCGGCGGACGACCGCTCAGTGTAGAGCCGCCACTCGTTACCGTTAGTCAGAATGGCCCAGTCGAAATAGCGCTGGCCGCGCTCGTCGCGGGCCAAACGGAGATACTCCTGAATCTGCTGACAGGGGAACAGGTGCGGCGTCTCGCGCTTGGAAACCGCATCGAGCGGATGCCGGAACCGCTTCGCCTCCAGAACCGTCAGCGCCAGGCGGACGGCATCGGTCTCCAGCGGCGCGGCGGCGGCCTGGTCCAGCGCACCGCGATCGAGATAGAGGCTGTAGTCTGGCTTCTTGCACGCGCCGGTGAACCCGCGGAGCGCACTTTCGGTCATGAACTGCCACCCGAGCCGGGCGAGCACCTTGTCGAGGAAATGGACGCGGGTGTAGGGCTCGCCGGCTTTAAGCAGTCCTGCGCGGTTGCGCTCCAGCAGTTCGCCGATGAATGTATAGCACGCCTCGTCATCCGCCTGCGTCGCGGCCAGCTTGGCCAGATAGCCCTGCGAGAAGACACCCTTGCAGGTGTAAGCCGCGCCCTCTTCGCCGACAAACTGGAATTCCTGCTGCATGCGGACTCCCCGGCCACGCTCAGAGGCGGGCGCTGCCGACGCGCCGTGCCCTGAGGTAACGTCCGGGACAAGATAGCCCCAAACCTCCGCACCGCCAAGTTCAAACTCCGTCGCCCGCTTCTTGACCTGCCCCGTCCGCCGCCTCTATACTTACCCACAAAGGAGTTGCCATGCCCATTTTTCGCCGTTTGCTGATGATTGCGGCCGTTTTCGGCGGTTTGTGCCGCGCCACCAACGGATGGGGCCAGACGGACGCGCCGGAGGCGCAGGCCGCGCCAGCCCCGCTGCCGGGACCGCGCCTGCCGTCCGGAAAACAGGCCGACAACCTGGCCAACTGGAAATCCGACGCCGACGGACGGCTGCACGCGCCCATCAAACCGCGGGCCGAAGAGCCCAAGGCGGTCTTGCCGGATCTCAAGCCCGAAGATCCGTTGATCACCGTCAACGGCGACACCCTCGCCTGGGGGGCGATGCGGCGCCACGCCGAACTGATGATCGCCGGAATGCCCCTCCCCCAGGGAGTCACCATGGAGGACTTCGAGGCGGAGCGCGACTCGATTCTGCTGCGCCGCATCATGCGCCTCGCCGAAAACTACATCGTCAAGACCCTGTTCGCCCAGGAGGCGCGGCGGCACAAGCTCTCCCTCGCGCCGCAGGAGGTGGAGGCGAAGCGCGAGGCGGTCTTTGCCGAAGTGCGCAAGGCGCGCCGCAACCCGGAGCCGCACCTAGCGGAATATTCGCAGCCGGGATCCTATTTCGTGTATGACCTCACCAATTCGCTGTTGTTCGCCAAACTGAAGCAGGAAGTGATCCGGCCGTCGCTCACCGTGACCGACCAGGACATCCTCGACGCCATCCGGAAACGGGTGGAGAAGAACGGGGAGATCCTGCGGACCAATGCCGGACTCCGGCCGAAGCTCGAGGGGTTGCTGGCCAAGATCAAGGCGGGTGAAAGCTTCGCCGACATCGCCTTCACCGAATCGGATTGCGACACCAGCTATGACGGCGGCGAGTGGGGTACCTTCAAACGTGGAGATCTGCGCCCCGAACTCATGGATGCGGCCTTCGCCCTGGAGGAGGGCGAACTCAGCGGCGTCGTCGAAACGCCGTTCTCCTTCCACATCATCAAGCTGCTGAAGAAAAACCGCGGCATCCAGCCCGACGGCGCCA
>CAYVKQ010000338.1:0-3794 GCA_964451945.1 uncultured Lentisphaerales bacterium | reverse complement strand
CCGTATCCCAACGGTTTGAGGTGCTCGACCACTCTGCGCATGCGCCCGTCGCTTTCCCGCAACATCGGGACAACCTCCGGCGAGGACGGTCCGTGCTGGTGAAAGACATCATCCACGCGGCCAAACTGGGCGATGAGGAACGCCGGCCGCTCATCCCCGGCTATCTGCATGGTCTTGTCGGCGACGGCGTCGTCGGAGCCTTCCCCGGCATTTCCCCAGATGTCGGCGGAGCGTCCCAGCAGCTCGCTTCCCGTATAGCCGTTCAGCCCCACGCCCGCGCTTTTCCCGTTGGCCTTCCGGACCACGTCGAAAAGCGTTTCGCAGGCAAAGGAATGGCGGAAGGTGTGGATCTGGTGTACCTCCAGGTCCGTCCCGGTCACCATGGTTGCGAAATTGACCGGGGTGATCGAAGGCATGACCGCACGCAGCGTGACGCTGCGCCGCGCATGCAGGGATTCCAGATAGGGCATCTCCGCGCGCCACAGATTCCAGGCGTAGACCCCGAATGCATCCAGCGCCAGAACCGCCACGCCGCGCGCGCCTGCGAGATCGGCGACGATTTCCGGAACGGGAAACCCCTTGGCGTGTGCGGGGGCCGGCAGTTGCAGGACCGCGCTGGCCGTTGGAGCGACATCCATCATCGTGTGTTCCCGATTCCCCATCTCTTCTCCTTTCCGCGGCAAAGCGGATTGACTCTCTGACAGACCCGGGCGGTCCAAAAGACGCTACGCGTATTCCGGGATCGGGCGCGGCACGAATCGCGAGGCGTTGCGCGCCCATTCGGTGATCCGCACCACCTCCAGCCCCTCCTCGATCTTCACCCGGTAAGGCTTGCCGCGGCGGATCGCGCCATGGACCGCGGCCCACATCTCCGAAAGCGCGCGGCAGCCGTTCGCTGGAGCGATCGGAAGTTCCTTCTCGATGGCGTCGTACATGCGCGCTCCGGCCAGGGCGTCCGGCAGGTGGACGCGGCGGCGCGGATCGCGGTCGCAGCCGGCGACGATTTCGAACAGCTCCGGGTACTGGGCCAACTCGGCTGCATGCATGTTGCGGCCGGCGCGTCCGAGCCCCAGAATCCCGACTTTCACCTTTTGCATGCTCATCGGTTCACCACTCTCTGTTTGTGCAATCGAGCCGCAGACAGGCACAAAACGACCTGTCGGCGACAGGTCCCGCGCAACCCGCTCCCGCTCTGTTTCAGCGGATGGATGGCGTGGAATGTGCCAGAGTCGGGGGGGAAAGTCAAGATGCCGGCGAGTGGGCTGATGCCGGCGAGTGGGCCAGCGGGCATACGGCTCGCCTCCTGACCCCCGCGACGCGCCCAAACTGCGTCAAACGACCCTTTCCCCGCGCCTTTCCGGTCGCCGGGCCGGGACGGCGCGGCCCGCAAGGGCGAACGACCCGAAAAAAGAAAAAAAAGAAGAAAAAGGGGTTGACTTTCTACCCCCCCCCGCACAATGTATTCTAACGATGCGTTCGGCACGTTGCTCTTCACGCTCCACGGGTGTGGGGCGGGAGCGGGGAGCAGATGCGGGGAGTGCCCGAGAAGTCGGCACTCTCAAGTGTGGCGTCATACCGCACAAAACGCGTCAAACCCGGCCGTTGCGACCGGACAAGACAGAAAGGATCTGACCATGTGCCGCTCAAGGATCAAGGCGATCGCCGCAGCCTGCGCCAGCACCGTGCTCGCCGGACCGCTCTCACCTTCCGCTGCCGCCGCGACTGAGTGGGGATTTTCCGGCGCAATCCCCGAAGACGGTTCGACAGCCACCACGATGACCAACGGACAGTGGACACTCTCCTGCAACGCCAACGGCGCGACAAAGACGGTCTCCTCCGTGGCGTACTCCTCTTATTCCGGGAGCGACGGCGTTCTCGACCTCGCGAAGTTTGACGAAGACACCGACTACACCGTGGTCTCGCTGGCGGTGTCAGCGTTCAAGGGGAGGACCAACTTGAAGGAGATCCGGTTCTCCGAGACCGGCCTGAGGACTATCGGCGCGAACGCCTTCGAGAACTGCACAGCGCTCACAAACGTCGTCCCGTTCCTGCCGCCGACGCTGACGTCGCTGGGCGGAACGTCCTTCCAGACCTGTAGCGCGCTTGCGAGCCCCGTGCTGATCATTACAAACCTGACGGTGATCAACTCCTCTTCCTTCGCCAGAGCTTACGGCATCAAGCAGGTGTACGCCAGCTCGAATCTGACCTCGATCGGCGGCGCGGCGTTCAAATACTGCATGATCACGAACTTCGTGCCGCTGCTGCCGCCGACCTGCACGACCGTGGGAGGGGACGCCTTCAGCAATGGCGGGATCCTTGCGAATCAGTGCCTCGACGCGCGGAACGTGACGTCGATGGGTTACCTCGCTTTCGCAGGCACGAAAATCGCCGAAGTGCTGCTGAACCCCGACATCACCACCTTGGGTTCGGTATTCAGCTATTGCTCCGCCCTGACCAACGTCACGCCCTTCCTGCCGCCGGGGGTGAAAACACTGGGGGCCGGGGTCTTTCGCGACTGCACCAGCCTGAGGGGCGACTTGTGCATCACGAACGTCACGTCCATACCGGGAACGGCCTTCTACAAGACCAAGATCACCTCGGCCCGCCTGAGCGAGCAACTGACCGCCATCGGCGACGACGCGTTTAACAGTTGCCTCAATCTTACCAGCGTCACGCCGTTCCTGCCGGATACGCTTAAGAGCCTCGGGTCGTCCCCGCTGGCCTATATCCCGTGTACCGGCAGGCTACGCATCGGCCCGGACTTCCAGAAAATCGGCAACAAGGCGTTCAAGCATAACCAATTCGAAGAGCTGGAAATGAGTTGCGGCGTCACGAATATCGGCGGCGAGGCGTTTCACAATTGCTCCGCGCTCACCAATGTCTTTGTCACGCGGCAGAATTGCCGCCCGCGGGCGAGCGCGGGCTGCGTGATCGCCAATTCTTTCAACAGCGGCTGCGGCAAGCTCGTCAGCGTGGAGATCCCGTTCACCCGTCCGCTGAAGGCGACCGCGGCACCGTTTGCAGACTGTACGGCGCTCAAGCGGATCAAGTTCTTCGGACCCGCGTTCGTGGACAACGGCGCCTTTGGCGTCACGGGGCCGTCGGCATACAAATACGCGATCTATTGCTCCAAGGAGCAGGACGAGGCGGGTTGGCGCGCGCTTGCCGACCCGGGTTCGCCATCGGCCGAGGAGCGGTTACGCGACGACTATCCGGGCGCCGCCACATTCGGCACGCTTACCCGTGCTGCGAGCGGCACAACGAACACGATCATCAAGGCGTGGCTCGTCTGGGAAAGCTCGCCCTATGATTCCGGCGGCACACTTTTCTTCGTGCGCTAGCGCCCTGCGCCGCAATTACCAAGCGTCACGGTTCATACACTGAGCCCTTGAGACTGCCAGAGGTCGTAGAACCGGGTCGGCCGCACCGTCCACGTCAGGCGGTTGATCGTGCTGAAGCGGGAGATTCCCGCTCTCTGCAACCAATATTTCCGCTCCGTCCAGCTCACTGCAAAGCCCATTGAAGGTAGCTGTGCATATGCGCACTATACTCTCGGATAGAACGTATATACCCCCAATCGGATCTCTGGAGAGCCATCGGCCAAGTGTGGGGTGGTATTTCCGGTAGACATACTCACTTAGCCTCGTGACCGGGCACCACGGCTTGGTGCTGAAGCGGTGGGTGAAGGCATCGGCCATCACGCCAGACTGGACGACGGTGTTGCCAAAAGGATCGTATTCGTAGTGCGCGGCGATGGTGCCGGAATCATCCGCGTATTCGGTCACATTGCCGTT
>CAYVKQ010000337.1:0-3797 GCA_964451945.1 uncultured Lentisphaerales bacterium | reverse complement strand
GGCGCCTGCCCGGAGCACCGGCAGACGATTTCCGAGCATGTCCTGCGACGGCTGAACGCGCTGGCAGACGCAAAGGACGTCGGGGCGATCCTCGCGCTGTGTCCGGAGGAATACCTGCTGCATGTCGCACCGGCCGCGGCGCTGGACTGGATAGACCGGTCCGCCACCGGCGTGTTGGCGAACGTGACCGTTCAGTCAGAGGCTGTTCGATACCATGCGAAGGAATTGGTGAAAAAGGCGGGCGAACTGAGAACTGTGCTGGTTGAGGAAAACCACGACCATCTGCAAGTCCGCCACAACAGCATCGTGCGCAACCTCCTGCTGTCAGACGACGGAAACGGCCAGGCGTGGCCGGTTGCGGTCACGGATCTCGTCCGGCAGTTCAAGACCGCGGTGACCGTCTATCCGCAGCGGTTGCTGATCGAGGGGGACGTGCTGTGGATCGCCTGGGGAGGAGTGGAGGATCACTCAGGCCCCGACACGCGGCATCCTTGTGGTCTGATGCAGGTGGACGCGCGCTCCGGCAAGCTGCTCTCCTGGCGCGCCGGCCTGCTCCCGGGCGACCGCATGGCCGTCGTTGGCTCCAATTGCAGCAACTGGGATCGCGTAAAACACGTTGGCGCACCCTACGCGATCCTTCCGCCTTTCCGGTGGAAGGATAAGATCGTCGTGGCGCAGTCCGGTGTGGGCGTGCTGCTCTACCCCGCGGCGGCCGCCGGTCACCGGGATCTGCGCGACGTGCAGGTCATCAACCAGCAGACGGGGTTGATCAACAATGCCGTCCGGAATGCGATCGCGTTGAACGACGACCTGTTCATCACCGCGGCGCTCAGCGGCAGCCGTCACGTGCTGATGGTGTGGAACGCTACGGACCGGTCCGCCCGCATGCTGCTGGATGGCGGGCAGATGCTGACGGACTGGCAATCGCCCATTCATGTGACTTGGGGCGCCATCCTTGCGCTAAAGACGGATCCGTCGCGCAATTGCCTGGAGATCGTTCGCATGATTCGGGGAGGCGGCTCCCCTTTTTCCCCCTATGGCGTATGGTCCCACTTTCCGGCCACCGGGCAGCTTGCCTTTGACCGGGTGATCAGCAAAGATGACGGGGACGATCTGACCACGGCCGGACACTGGCCATTTGGGCCGCGCGGCACGCCAAAGGCCTGGCCCGACGGGCTCGACCCGACCTTCGACGTCCAGGACTGGAAGGGGGGGACGCTGGCCATTACAGGGTCCGGGGCGCAGTGGCGGCTCGAACAGTTCCTGCCGTCCCCGGCGGCGGGCGGCGAGCTGGCTAACGGCCCCGCCGACTTCACGACCGCGCTGCTGGCGGCGGCACACCGGGGCGAGGTCGGTCGGATCGAAAAAATGATTGCGCGCGGCGTGGCTATCAACGCCACCAACGCGTGGGGGACCACCGCGCTGATGCTCGCCCTGGAAGCCGATCAGACGGAAACCGCCTTTTGGTTGATCCGGCAGGGTATCGATATCTTCCGCCGGGAACACAGAGGCGTGACCGCACTTATGGTAGCCGCCAGACGCAACCAGCTTCCGGTGGTGGAAGAATTGCTGAAGCGTGGCGTCAATCCCAATGAAGCCAGCAATGCCGGGACAACGGTACTGATGTTTGCAGCACGTGCGGGGCATCTGGAGGTTGTACAGCGCCTGCTCGCCCGTGGCGCCGATCCGTCCATCCGCAACCGGGAAGGGGACAACGCGGCCGACTATGCGGTCATGTCACCCGATAGCCGTATCCTGCTGCACTTCATCGACGACATCGTCGCGGCTGGGCGCGTCGATCGCTCGCTGTTGCGAGCGGTCTGTCAGAACCGGACCAACAATGCCGCCCTGCTGCTGGGGCGCGGTGCGAACATCAACAGAGAAGACACACCGGGGAAGACGCTCTTGCATCGTACAGTGGAATACGCCTTGCCCGCTACCGTTCAGTTCGTGATCGATCACGGGGCCAAGGCGCAACTGGAGATCAAAGATCGTGCCGGGAACACACCGTTGCTGTACGCCGGCGTATCTAGGAGCTGGGCCACCGCCAGGGTTTTGTTGCGCGCGGGAGCCGATCCGCTGGCGACTGGGGAACATGGCTGGACTTTTTACGATTATCTGCACAACAACACGAAATGGGATATTCTACTCGATATCGAAAGGAACCCTCCATGAACCGTAATCGCTATCAATGCCTTCTCCGCCTCGCCCCAAGGGGCGGGTCGCTGCGGCGCAGGTGCGGCCTGATCCGCGGGCTGCTGGCCGCCGCCTTGGTGTGCGCCGCGCACACTGCTCCGGCCGCGCCGCCTGCGGCGACCAACCCGCCGCCGGTCTTCATCGCCGCCTTCAGCGACGAGACCGGGGGCCGGGCCGGCGACGGCGTGGCCGCCGCCGTACGCGACCTGCTGCTGGCCTCGCTCGGCGACCAGCGGGCGGTGCGCCTGGTGGACCGCGACGACCTCGACCGGGTGCTCACCGAACTCAAGCTCACGCTCGCCGGGCTCACCGACCCCGCGCGCGGGGTGCAGGTCGGCCGCCTGCTGGGCGCCGAGCGCCTCGTCACGGGCAGCCTCCTGCAGGGCGAGCAAGGGCTGCTGGTCGTGGCCCACATCCTCGACGTGCGCACCGCCGTCGTGCAGGCCTCGTGCAAGGCGGAGGGCACGGCCGCAGAACTGCCCGAGCTGACGACCCGTCTGGCGCAGCAGCTCGCCGCGGCGCTGCACCTGCCCTTCGACCCCGGGCCGGCCGCGGCCCTGGAGCGCGCGCCGCTCGCCTCGCTACACTACCTGCGCGGCCTCGGGAGCTTCCACGCCGGCAACTACGATCTGGCGATCATGGAGTTCGCCATCAGCGACGAGCTGAAGGCGGAGAGCCCCGCCCTACACTATTGGAGCGGCCGCGCCTACGAGGCGCTTGACGAGCCCGAGCACGCCGTCGTCGAGTACCGGCGCTATCTCGAGCGCGCGCCCGACGGCCCCGAGGCGGAGGAGATTCGCCAGCGGCTGGCCCGCTGCGAGGCGCGCCTCAAGGAGCGCCCGCCGGAGAACCCGGGCCGCGACGACCGCGCGTCGGCAGAAAGGAGCGCGCCATGAAGCGCCCCCTCCTGCGTCCGACAGCCGCCGCCGCCCTGTTGTTCGCCGCCGTCGTCCGCGGCGATGCCCCGCCGCCGGTGACCGTGGCGGTGTTGAATTTCGCGCAGACCGACGAGGGGCCCGCCCATGCCGCGCACGCCTGGATGAGCAAAGGGCTGGCCGACCTGCTGATCAACGACCTCGCGACCTCGCCCGCGCTGCGCGTCCTGACCCGCGAGCACATGCAGATGCTCCTGCAGGAGGCGGGCCTGCAGCAGAACCTCCTCGGCGGCGTGCCCGACGCGGAGGCCGAGAAGATGCGGCACCATTTCGCCGTTGACCGGGTGCTCTACGGGTTCTTCACCGTCGAGCGCGACACGCTCATCCTGCGGGTCAACCTGATCCGTCAGGAGGACGGCCAGGTGGTCGCCCGCTTCGGCGAGGAGGTGCCGGTCAAGGACGTGCTCAAGGCCGAGAAGGCGCTCGCGCGCAAGCTGCTCGCGCATTTCGCCGGCACCAGCGTCGCCGAGGCGCAGGCGTGGCCGCTGCCGCAGTGGACCGATTCGACCGACGCCACGCAGCGGCTCTACGAGGGGGTCGACCGCTTCGACGCCGGCGACTACCTCCACGCCTGGCACGCCTTCCGCCAGGCCATGCGCATCGACCCGGGTTTCGCCGACGCGCACTACTGGGCGGCGCGGATGCACTACTACCGCACCGACTACG
>CAYVKQ010000336.1:0-3797 GCA_964451945.1 uncultured Lentisphaerales bacterium | reverse complement strand
GTTGCGCTGGCCGCTGGCTGGCGGGAGTCGAATGAAGGTGTTCAAATCTCGTCTACCAGGAGCCACACCATGAAGACCCCGTCATTTATTTTTCTCGCCGCAGCCTGCGCAACGGCGCACGCTTCCTTTCTCGGTGATCTTGCGGTGAACGCGAACCGGGTGGCCTCCTCGCCCTACGCAACGGGTGGCGACATCATTCTATGCCTTGATTCCTCGGCAAACGAATATGCGCATGTGTTTACGAACACGGCCCCCAAGACCTACGGTTCGTTCACATCGGCGACGTTCACGCCCGCGCAGGCGATGACCACCCGGATTCTGCTCATCGGCGGCGGCGGCGGCGGCGGCGGCGGTTTCGTCGAGACGAACGACGTCCGGCTCTCGGCCTCGGCGTATACCGTGAAAATCGCTTCCGGCGGAACATCGGCAAACGGCTCCAGCGGCGGAACCGGCGGTAATTCGTCTTTCGTGGTCGGTGAAGGCGACACCATCACCGCTTACGGCGGCGGCGGCGGCGGGAAGGCCGCGGCGGGCTTGAACGGCGCAACCGGCGGCGGCGGGGACGTAAGCAAAATCGGCGGGTCGGCCATATACGGTGACCAAGGGTACGCTGGAGGCGACGGTTCGGCATACGGCGGCGGCGGCGGCGGCGGCGCTGGCGTGGCCGGCGGGTTACCAGTCGGCACGACCACCAGCGATCCCAAGTCGCATGCAGGAAACGGCGGGAACGGTCGGGTATCCGATATCCCAGGTTTTGAACAGTACTTCGGCGGCGGCGGCGGCGGCACAGGGAATCTGACGGCGCCGGGAACGGGCGGCGCGGGCGGCGGTCATTCCGGCGGGAACGGCAGTACCGACATCTATGGCGGCGAAAACGGCCTCGGCGGCGGCGGCGGCGCGAACAACAATCCCTCCAACGTCGGAAAACCCGGAAAAGGCGGCAGCGGCATTGTCATAATCCGCTATTTTGCCCGGTCGGAAACGATTCCCTTCGTCCAGTCGGCGTCCATCGCGCCCATTGGCGGTTCCGGCGTCTCCCTCTCAGGAATCCTCGGCGACGCCGGAACCTCGGCCGCGACATTGAAAATGAAATACTGGCCCTCCGCGGCAGGCGAAGGCGGCGAAGGCACCGAGACGATGACGATCGGCACCTACGCCGCAGGATCCATCTACCAGTCATTCGACGTGAATGTCAGCGGGTTGCCGTTTGACGCTTTGTATTCATACAAAGTCTGGGCGGAGAACGCTTCGGGGTCTTCGGAAGTAAAGGCCGGCTCGTTCACGACATTGTCCGCGACGCTGAACGCGACGGCGACGGTCATGGGCAATCCGCTTGTCCCGACCGTGGCCGGAGCGGACGCCGTCTTCACGTTCACCAGCAACGGCACGTTCACCGTGGCTGCTGGCAAGCGCGGCTTCGCAAAGCTGCTTGTCGTGGCGGGCGGCGGCGGCGGCGGAGCCATCGCCGGCGGCGGCGGCGCGGGCGGCGTCATCTACGCGAAATCGCTTGAGCTGGCCGAAGGGAATTACTTCGTCGGCGTCGGCGCTGGCGGCACGTCGTCGGGAGCGAATTATTCCGGCACCAACGGCGGCGATTCCAGTTTCACGAATGCCAGCGGAACGGTTTACGTCGTAACCAAGGGCGGCGGCGGCGGCGGTTCCTGCAATCGTCCTTCGAACTCTTGGACTGGCGGAAAGGCAGGCGGTTCATCGGGCGGAATGACCATCGGGTACAGCCCCAATGGAACGGCCGGCCAGGGCAACGCCGGCGGCAACGCCTACACGATTTCCGGGTCGGGGAACACCACCGTCACCACCGGCGGCGGCGGCGGCGGCGCGGGCTCGGCCGGCGGAAACGGCACGGTCGAAAAAGGCGGCGACGGCGGCGACGGACTCCCCTGCGCCATTACGGGTGAGATGCTCCACTACGGCGCCGGCGGCGGCGGCGGCTTGTGCTATGCCACGGCCGCCACGGGCGGCGCCGGCGGTCTCGGCGGCGGCGGCGCAGGCGCCGTTGCGAACAACACCTCAGGCTCCGACGGCACGTTCTACGGCGCCGGCGGCGGCGGCGGCGCCAAATACGCATCCACGGGGGGCGGCAAAGGATATCGAGGCGTCGTCATCGTGGCCTACACGGATTATTCATCCCTTGGCGAGGATCCGCTGCTCGAAGTCGGCTTGCCGGAAAACGTGACCGAGACCTCTTTCGATCTTCCGGTCTACATCCCGTATGCGGGATCCGGAGACACTGTTTCGTTGTCCGCGAGCTGGGGGTATTCCTCGAATGACTTCACGGTCGGCTCCGCCAACCTCGCCACCGCCTTCATCGGAGACGATACGTTCACCATCGCCGGACTGAACCCCAACCGCACCTACTACGTGAAGATCGCGGCGGACAATGGCAACGGAGGTTCCACGAACGCCGTCATGTCCTTCACCACCGCGGCGGGGCTGGCTTCAGAGGCCACGGTCAAGTCGAACACGCAGGCACTGTACACGTTCCAGTACACGCTCACGGCGCTTGGCGCGGGGACGACAACCCTGAGCCTCTACACGGCCACCACCATTGCGGGGCTCGACACCGCCGAACCGGTGGATTCATGGACTGTCGACGCCGTCGGCAAAAACCTGACGCGCGCCACGCTGCTCAACCCGCAGACGCTCGGGTATGTGTTCGGGACAACGTATTACTACCGTCTCGAATGCGAGAACGTGGACGGATCGCTCACCAACTCCTGCTTCACGGACACCGGCAGTTTCGTCCTCTCGGACAACGCCACCTACACATGGAAGGTCGGGGACGGCTATTGGAACGACACGAACTCCTGGACGTGCAGCGTGGCGGATTCCTGCGCGAACGGCTATTCGCTCGGCTATCCCGTCTACGGCGCCACTGCCAAATTCGCCGAAAACATGTGCGCGACCGTGCGCGTTTCGCGCGCCGAGCGGTGCATGAAGCTGGATTTGAATTTCAAGAACATGTACCTGGCCATTCTCGGCACTGGAGACACCGCCAAAGTGGTGCCTGACAGCGCCTGGACTTCGCAGACGACCTACGGAACCGGTGCGACTTATGTCTTCGACCACGTCACCACGTGGGCACCGCTCTGGTCCACGTTGACCGTGGCGGCCAACGTGCGCGTAATCGCCCAAAACGGCGCCGTCCACACCATCAGCCGCTATGGCTCTACCTGGGAGTACGTGACGATGTCCGACTATTCCGGCAGTTCGTTCGAAGCCTATTCCGGCGGCAAAATTGAATCCGGCTCCATGCG
Organism: uncultured Lentisphaerales bacterium; assembly: GCA_964451945.1. Lineage (GTDB taxonomy): Bacteria > Verrucomicrobiota > Kiritimatiellia > RFP12 > JAAYNR01 > JAAYNR01. Next base: position 522 of record CAYVKQ010000336.1, on the reverse strand, counting down.
GGCGGCGCGTGGGAACAAGCTTGTCGCGGACGGCGGCACGCTCAAGGTGAACAGCGATATGTTTCTGGCCTATGTTTCCGGGCAGACCGCCGGCAAGATCATCGTCGGAGCCGATCTTTCGCGTGTCGAGGTTCCGAACCAGTTCACGGCTGCCTACGCGCCGGCGGAAATCGAGTTCCGCATTCCACGCGAAGGATATTCATCCGTGCCGGTCTCCGGCAACAATTCCTACACGTTCGCCGCGAGCGGCAACACGATCACGCTCGGCGCGTCGAAGGCTCTGTCCGAACTCCGGTACAATCCCAAAAACATGGATGTGCGGCTTGTCTACTGGCAGAAAGGCATCACCTACGCCAACGTCCGCTTCGGCGAGACGGCGACCCCCGAGAGCCGGTTCTTCTTCAAGGACGCCTCCGGCACGGTCTACGTCCGCGACGCAGGCGGCACTGTCGTCAAGGAATCCGACGGCACGCCCTGCTCGGCCGTCCTGACGGAAATCTGGTACCGGCACAAGTCCAGTGG
>CAYVKQ010000335.1:0-3823 GCA_964451945.1 uncultured Lentisphaerales bacterium | reverse complement strand
CCCTTCCCACCAGATGTCGCCGTCGTCGGTCAACGCGCAGTTGGTGAAGATCGTGTTCTTCGTGATCGAGCGCATGGCGTTGGGGTTGCTGGCGTAGGAGGTTCCGGGGGCCACGCCGAAGAAGCCGTACTCGGGGTTGACCGCATAGAGGCGGCCGTCGTCGCCGATCCGCAGCCATGCGATGTCGTCGCCCAGGGTCTCCACCGTCCAGCCGGGGATCGTCGGCTCCATCATCGCCAGGTTGGTCTTGCCGCAGGCGCTGGGGAAGGCCGCGCAGATGTAGTAGCTCTTCTTCTGCGGCGAGGTGAGCTTGAGGATGAGCATGTGCTCGGCCATCCACCCCTCCTGCTTCGCCAGATAGGAGGCGATGCGGAGCGCCAGGCACTTCTTGCCGAGCAGGGCGTTGCCGCCGTAGCCCGAGCCAAACGACCAGATGGCGCCGTCTTCGGGGAAATGCGCGATGTACTTCTTCTCCAGCGGCGCGCAGGGCCACATCACGTCCTTCTCGCCGGGCTTGAGCGGCGCACCGACCGAGTGCAGGCAGGGAATGAAATCGCCGGTCGCGCCCAACTGCTTCAGCACCTTGGCGCCCACGCGCGTCATGATCATCATGTTGACCACGACGTAGGGCGAGTCGGTGATCTCGATGCCGATCTTCGCCACCGGCGCGCCGAGGGGGCCCATGGAGAACGGAATCACGTAGAGCGTGCGCCCCGCCATGCACCCCGTGTAGAGCTTGCGCATCTCGGCCTTGAGCTCGTTCGGTTCGCGCCAGTTGTTGCTGGGGCCGGCCGCTTCCTGCGTCCTCGCGGCGATGTAGGTGCGGTCCTCCACGCGGGCGACGTCGGACCAGTGCGAACGGACCAGGTAGCAGCCGGGGCGCTTCTTCGGATTCAGCTTGATGAACGACCCGTTCTCGACCATCATCTCGCAGATTTCGTTGTACTGCTTCTTGGAGCCGTCGCACCACACGACCTTGCTCGGTGTCGTCAGTTGCGTGATTTCATCGACCCAGTCGATCAACTTCTGGTTATTGGTAGGAACGCCCATCGTGTCTTCTCCCCGGTACGGTTATCGGCCTCTGGTTGCGCAAGAGCCACATGCGGCAGACGGCACGAAAATTAAGGTTAATAGTTTACAGGATGGCGTGGCATTCATCAAGACACAAATGTTCAGTTCAAAAGGTCCGCGTTGCCGCTCCGCTCCCCGCTCAAGCGGAACCGCTGCCAGCAGCCCTGCCGGTAGCGCAGGAAAAAGGCCGCGCAGCCGAGAAAAATCGTGCAGCAGACCGACGCCCAGACCGTGACCGGGCCCGCGTGGAACCAGTGGATGGCCGCGCCGCAGACCGTCAGGAGAAGGATGTGGAAGGCGACCCCGATGACCATCGCCCAGAAGGTGTCGCCCGCGCCGCGCAGCGCCCCCGAGAACACCAGCGACGCGCCGTCGAACATCAGGTAGAGCGCCGCCAGCTGCAGCATCGGCACGGCCAGCCGCACGATCTCTTCCGACGCCGCACGGGTGAACGGACTGAGCAGCAGCCGCGGCGCGGCGACGAACAGCAGCGCCAGCGCCGCCGTGTAGGCCAGCACCAGCGTCAGGCCGGCGCGCGCCGCCTGCCGGGCGCCGGGGATGTTGCGCGCCCCCATGTTCTGGCCGACCAGCGTGGAGACGCCGATCTGCACCCCCAGCATGGGAAAGAACGAAACAAGATCCCAGTTGAAGACCATCGTCGCCGCCGCCGCCACCGCCTCGCCCATTGCGTGGAGCATCAGCACGATCCCGGTGAAGCACAGGATGCCGACAAACCCTTCGAGTCCGCTGGGCAGACCGTAGCGGAGTAGCTGCCGGCAGGCGGTTCGATCCGCGGCGAAGAGGCGCCGCCCGCGGAACGGCGGCCGCCGCACATAGAGGAAGAATGCGACCGCCATCGTCCCCATCATCACGCCCGCCGCCAGCGCCGTGCCGAGCGCCGCGCCGACGATCCCCAGCGCGGGCGCCCCCCACTTGCCGAAAATCAGCACGTAGTTCGCCGTGATGTTGGTCGCCAGGGCCAGCGCGTTGCCGCACATGATCACCCGCGTCTTGCCGATCCCGGCGAAGAAACCGCTGAACGCCGCACGCAGCAGCCCCAGGATCGAGCTGACGATGATGATGCGGAAATAGGCGGTCTCCAGCGCGACCTGCTCCGGTGTGTGCCCCGCCCAGGCGAAGGCGTTCACGGCCACGCGCCCGGCCAGCAGCACCAGCGGATAGGCGGCGCAGGCGATCCACACCGCCTGTATCACCACCACCGGACACTCCTCGCGCCGTCCGGCGCCATAGCGGTGCGCCACCAGCGTCGAACAGTAGGCCACCACGCCGAAGACGAGATGACTGCACAAAAAGGCGGTCAACCCGCCGGTCATGCACGACGCCATGGCCAGCGGCGAGACGCGCGAGAGAAAGAGTCGGTCGACAAACATCATCGCCGTGTCGAAAAGCTGGGAGATGATCATCGGCACGGCGATCGGCAGCAGCCGCGACAGCCCGCCGGGGCCGTCGACCAGGGCCGTGCGCACACGTGGCAAAAGGGATGGAACGGATATTGGCATGATGCGAAGCAGGTGGAGGGTCCTATGCACTACCAGACGCGCGGCACGGAGGCCGTCCCTCCCGTTCGGGAAACAAGCATTGCGGGTCTCGGCGAGGGCGACGGCGAGCGGGCACCGCCCGCATCCGCCTTTGGAGCAGCGGTGAAACAATACCCGATTTCGTCCTGCAGGGAAAAGGGAAAGGCGCCGCCCTTGTGGGTTTTGGATTTCGCGCTGACGCCCTTCAGGGTATAATGGATGGCAATCAAGCATACACGGATGTGTTTTCGGAGACTGCAGGATGGCACTGGAAAAGTTCATCGATTCAGCCACCGCCCTTTTTCTGGCGCTGGGACTGGCCGTCGCGGCCGCCGCCGCGCCCGTCACCCCCGAGCAGGCGTCCGCCGCCGCCGCCGGCTGGCTCCGGTTGTCGGAGCAACGCCCGCTGGCGGCGCCGCTCCGGCCGCTGGCGTCCCGGCCCGCGCTCGCATTGGCCGATGGCGCAGGACGGACGGTCGGCTTTGTACACACCCTCGTCGCCGGCGGCTACGTCGTCACCTCGGCCGATACCGACATCGAGCCGGTCGTGGCCTTTGCGGCAAACGGCGCCTATGACGACTCCCCCGGAAACCCGCTGCACAGCGTCCTCGCCTACGATCTGGCGCAACGGGCGGCGGAAGTCAAACGCCCCGGCCATGCGCGGCTGGCGGCCTCGTCCGCGGCAGAGAAGTGGCGCGCCTATCTGAGCGACACGGGGGGCGAGGGCGACTCTCCCGCGCCCCTGGGCAACAACGGCAGGACCTCCCTCGGCGACCTGCGGGTCGCCCCCCTGCTCAGTTCGCAGTGGGACCAGGTCGACGGCGAAGACCTCTGCTTCACCCGCTTCACACCGAACAACTACCCCAGCGGCTGCGTCCCCACTGCATGGGGACAGATCATGCGCTACCACGGCTGGCCGACCAACGGCATCGGCACGCGCACCCACACGGTCATCGTCGACGGCAACCCGCAGGCCGCCACCACCCGCGGCGGCGACGGCGGTGGCGGCCCCTACCGCTGGGACCGGATGCCGCGCCGCGCCTCGCCCAACCTCAGCGCGTCGCAGAACGAGGCCATCGGCGCACTGGTCTCGGACATCGGCATCGCCATCAGCACCAATGTCCCCGATTTGTACACCGAGTATGCGCCGGGCGGCACCGCCGCCTACATGCCGCCGGGGGTCCTCGGCGGCATCTTCGGCTACGCCGGCGTCT
>CAYVKQ010000334.1:0-3828 GCA_964451945.1 uncultured Lentisphaerales bacterium | reverse complement strand
CCGGCAGCGGGCTCCCGGTCAACGACACCATCGCCGCGCAGGCAACCGCCGGCGCGCCAACCAATAGTGGATGCTTCATGGATACTCCTGTTCGTCCACTCGTTCACTCAATGGATGAAAATCATTATGTTGGTCGCGGCGTTGTGGGCCTTGCCCTAACCCATTAAATTGAAAAATTCTATCAATGCTCGCGTGGGAAGTCGAGTGAGAACGTCATCAGTGAGAACGTCATCAGTGTGTAATGGGTCAGTTTCTTGGGGGTATGAGGATCGATGCATGCAGCGAGGGCGAGCCAGTCAATCCGGGCTGCATCAGGCGAGGGACGGGGCTGAAGCCCCTGAACGGCTTCCGGCTACAGCCGGCTTGTCCTGCGTAGCCTTGGCGAAGCAGAGTTCCCGCCTAGCCGCAGTGATGGATCGATGGAGCACGCACACTTCGTCGCCACACTTCGTCGCTAACGCTTAGTCTAAACACTTCGTCGCTCACGCTTAGGCCAGACACTTCGTCACCCATAATGATCTTCGCGTTCCCGGCGTTATCCGCGGTGCCCCGCGTGCGGCTAGGCGGGGACGCCGTCGCCCCAGTGTGCCCGGCATGGGCATGAACTCGTCATGTGAAAGGAAATGACCGGATGTAGTACAACAACTGCGGTAGCCACCCCGGCGGTGCCGCGGGGCGGGGCCGGTGGATTCCGGTCTGGCCCGGCGGCGCGTGGCCCAAGTCGGACTTCCGGCGGCAGGGAGACGGCAGAAGATGCACAATGAGGAGAACACGGAACCGGCGACGCTGGAAACGGTGCTGTCGACGGAGAACACACGGGAGGCCTGGCTGGCGGTGAAAGCCAACGGCGGAGCCCCCGGCGTGGACGGACGGGACATCGATGCGACCGCGGAGCATCTGCGGGCGCACTGGAAGGACATCCGCGCCAAGCTGCTGGCCGGGGACTACAAGCCCGGCGCGGTGCGGTCGGTGGACATCCCGAAGGCGAGCGGCGGCACACGCCGTCTCGGTATCCCGAACGTGCAGGACAGACTGATCCAACAAGCCATCCACCGGATACTGTCGCCGCTCTGGGAGGCGGAGTTCAGCGCGCACAGCCACCGCTTCCGGCCAAAGCGTAGCGCGCACAACGCCATCCGGGAGGCGCAAGGGTGCGTCCGCGGAGGGAAGGCGTGGGTGGTCGACATCGACCTGAAAGGGTTCTTCGACGAGGTCAACCACGACATCCTGATGCGGCTCGTTGCGCAGAAGGTGCGGGACAAGCGGCTGCTGCGGCTGATCGGGGACTACCTCCGGGCGCCCATGCAGCTTCCAGACCGGAGCAGGGAGAGGCGACTGAAGGGCACGCCGCAGGGCGGCCCGCTCTCGCCACTGCTTGCGAACATCTACCTCGACCCGCTGGACAAGGAACTGGAGGCGCGCGGACTTGCGTTCGTGCGCTATGCGGACGACATCGCGGTATTCGTCTCAAGCGAGCGATCCGCCGCCCGCATCCTCGCCAGCCTGTCGGCGTGGATCGAGAAGCACCTGAAGGTGCCCGTGAACCGGGAGAAGAGCGGAAGCGGGCCGACGGACGAGAGCGCGCTGCTGGGGTTCCGGCTGGGCCGGGACGGCGGCATCCGCGTCGCGCCGTGGGAATACTTCCACATCGCGGACAGTGGGTATGAACCGTATGATTCGAGCGGCTGGATACGCCGTCACATGCGCAAGTGCCTCTGGCAGCGGTGGAAGACGCCGAAAGGGAGGATCAAAGCCCTGCGTCGGCTGGGAGTGAAAGGCGACGCCCTCGGGCTCGCCTACACCAGTCTCGGGGCGTGGCACGTCGCCCGGCTGCACGCGATGCACCGGGCGCTGAGCACCTCGACGCTGAACCGATACGGCTTGATCATTCCGTGGGACCTCGCGAGGGCGCATTAGCCGGACTTTCGCTATTCGCACCGTCGAACGGTCATTTTTGGGAGGTCGTTGTGCGGAAAGCCCAATGTTCTCGGTAGTTCTGGCGTCGAAAAACCGCTGCCTACAGACCTTGCCCCTTTGCGTGCCGCGGTCGGTTCCCTATGCTTGGCGGCGTCATGTACCTGAAGTGCCACAGCCGGAAGAAGGACGGCAAGGAGCACCGTTACTGGAGCATCGCGGAGATGCATCCCGGCACGGGCGGGCGGCGTTTCGAGCGGCATGTGCTCTATCTGGGAGAGATCAGCGATGCGCAGCGCGTGTCGTGGGAGCGGCGGATCGCTGTTTTCGACGAGGGGCGCGGAGAGACGCGCCAGATGCTGCTGTTCCCGGCGGATCGTCCCGATGCCGATCCGGACAGCGTGCATGTTGTGCTGTCGGGCTTCTCGCTGCGGCGGCCGCGGCAGTGGGGCGCGTGCTGGGCCTTCTGCAGGCTGTGGGAGGAACTCGGTCTCGACGGCTTCTGGGATCCGTTGCTGCCGGCGTCGCGCAAGGGCACGCGCTGGCTGGACGTGTTGAAGGTGCTCTGCGCGAACCGCCTGATCGATCCGTCCAGCGAATGGCGGGTGCACCGCGAGTGGTTCGCGCGCTCGGCCATGCGCGACCTGCTGGGATGCGGGGCGGAGGTTTCCGCGAAGGACACGCTCTACCGCTGCCTCGACAAGGCCCTGCCGCACCGTGATGCGCTGTTCCAGTTCCTGCGGGGACGCTGGGCGGACCTGTTCAGCGCATCATTCGACGTGCTGCTCTACGACCTGACCAGCACGTATTTCGAGAGCGATCCTCCGTTTCCGGAGGGCGACAAGCGGCGGTTCGGCTACAGCCGCGACCACCGGCCCGACTGCGTACAGGTCGTCGTCGCGCTGGTGGTGACCCCCGAGGGCTTTCCCGTCGCCTACGAGGTGATGCCGGGCAACACGGCGGACTGCGCGACGCTGCGCGCCTTCCTGGACAAGGTGGAGGGGCTGCATGGCAGGGCCCGCCGCGTGTGGCTGATGGACCGGGGCATCCCGACGGAGGAGACGCTGGAGGAACTCCCAGGAGATGCCCCGCGTCGAGGGCCACATCCTGGTCGCGTTCGTCGCGTACTGCCTGCATGTGACCCTCAAGGCACTGCTGGCGGCCCGTGCGCCGGGGCTGACGCCACGCAGCGCGCTGGAGAAACTCGCCGCGATCCATATGCTCGACGTCCACTTCCCGGCCACCGACGGACGCGAGCTCGTCTTCGCCAGATACACGAGACCGGAGCCTGACCAGCAGCTTGTCATCGACGCCCTGGGCTGGAAACCGCCGTCTCGGCCACCTCCGCGGATCACAGCCGCAGGGGGGGCTCGAAGACACGTAGTGCCTACAGACTTCCGGGAAATCGTCGCTGATTTCCAATGAACTACAAAAAAATAAACCGCGAATAGCGAAAGTCCGGCTAGGTGAAGTCGCGCATGGACATGGCATCATCCTCGTGTTTGGCTTGTACTCTCGGAGAACACTGTGCATGCCGGTATTTCGCCGTTCATGAGCGTCTGCAGAAGGGGCAGTCCGGCGCGCGCATCGAGTTCCCGCCGTTCGGCGAGGATGCGCAGGGTGTTGGTCATCACCTCGTTGTGCGCCTCGCAGGTGTGGATGTTGCGCACGGCGAGCAGCCGCTTGTAGGAGGTGCGGTCGAGCCAGTCGGCGGGATGGAACGGCTGGCCGATGTAGCAGAACTCCTTGTCCAGGCGGGTCAGGCACCAGGCGTCGAAGATGCGCTGCACGCGGACCGGGTCGGCCAGGGCCTCCGAGATGTGGTCGTAGTAGCGGAAGAAGGGGGCGCGCGCCGACTTGTCGAGCCGCAGCACGGCCTCGCCGCACGGGCGGAAGTGGTGCGGAATCACCTCC
>CAYVKQ010000333.1:0-3836 GCA_964451945.1 uncultured Lentisphaerales bacterium | reverse complement strand
GCCTGTTCGTGGGCGGCGCGCACCGCCTCGTGCGAGCTGCACAGGACGTGCTGGCACTCCATGCCTACCGAATCCCGGTACGGGGCGCCGCGACGCGTGGGGTCGGCGAGGAAGGCCGGATGGTCGGACGGGATGGCGGAGGTCATGATGCAGAGGTAGAAGTCGAGACCGTGGCGCGCGAGCGCCTCGGCTTCGTCGTTCAGTCGCTGGATCCGCTTGTCGGCGTCGGCGCCGTTCAGTTCCGGGATCGCCTGGTTGCGGCTGTTCGCCCAGAGGTCGACCCACACGTGGACGCCACTGACACCGGAGTGGGAGACCATCGACAGGTAGGGTTCGCGGTACTCGCCGGCGACATCCGCGCTGGTGATGCGGGGGGCGAAGCGTGGCTGGCGTGCGAAGACACCCCGCTTCAGGAAGGGGGCGCCGCGGTCGGCCATCCACCGCTCGATGGCGTGCGTTCCGTGCAGCAGCCCCCGCTCGTGGGGCGCCCGGATCTCCACGCTGTCCGCGCCGACTTCGATGGTGTGCGCCTCGCTGGACGGATCCGCCGGGTCGAATGCCGCCCGCGCGCCGGGTTCAAGCCGCAGCCGGATGCCGCCGCGCGCCGCCGGTGTTGCGTCAGTCAGCGTGATCTCCATGCAGCGGCCGCAGAAGGCGCGCAGGTCGGCGACCATCTGCGTCACCAGCGGGGTGGTGGGGGCATCGACCGTCAACGGACACCGCTCGGGCAGCGCGTACTCGTCCGGTCCGGGACCGCCCGCTGCAAAACGGTGGTAGCGTAAATGCGCTTCCGCCGCGAGCTTGTTCCGCGCGATCAACTTGGCGTCTTTAGTCTTCTTTGTCATCGTTACTCCGATTTCCTGTTTCAGGGGGTGTGCCGGTGCTGGGACCTATCGTTGACCAGGCCGGGTGTCCGACCTGGTGATTCGAACTCCTATCGTTCGCAAAGCTCGCGCGTCGCTTCCAGGAAGCGGTCGATTTCAGCGGGCGTATTGTAGTGCAGTCCGGAGAGACGGACCAGTGATTCCACGCCCAGCGCCTCCAGGATGTGGCGCGAATAGGCGTCCCGCACGCGGTTGTGCACCACGATGCCGCGCCGCAGGTACTCGCCCACGGCATCGGGGGCGGACAGTCCGCGGAGATTGAAACCGACCACGCAATCGTGCCGTCCGGTGTCTTTGTCGATACCGAAGGTGGAGACTCCCTGCTGCGCGAACAGACCCGGCTGCTTGCCATTGCCCCGGAGGATCCGTGCCAGAAGCGTGCGCTCATGGGCCTCGATCCGTTCCATGGCGGCAACGACCAGGGTTCTGCGGTTGGTGCTCGCGCTGAACCGTCCGCCGAGCCACGCCAGGTAGTCGACCACCTTTGTCCAGCAGAGATAGGCGGTATGTTCCTGGGTTCCCAGATCCCAGTTCAGCGGGTCTTTGCCGAACAGGTGTTCGTGGGGCAGCTTGCTGACGCGGTCGGAGATCCAGCCGAAACTCATGCCGTTCTTGCCCAGGATCTTGTACGGGGCGAAGAAATAGGCATCGCAGCCGAGCGCCTCCACGTCGACGCAGGCGTGGGGGGCGTGTTGCGTGCCGTCGACGACGACATGGAGGTTGGGGTGGATTTTCCGGGCCTCCCGGATGATCTTCTCGGCATCGAGCACGGCTCCCGTCACGTTCGAAGCTTGGATGAAAGCCAGCAGGGATGTGTTGGCGTCCACCTTGGCGAGGATGCTCTCCACGTCGACGCCGCCCGTCCGCTTGTTCAGTCCGGCCACCCGCCACTCCTGGCCCGTCTGCTCGGCGTACCAGCGGGTGGAGTCATAGATGGAGGGATGCTCCAGGGCGGTCGTCACGATATTGGTTCCGCGCACATTCTCGGCGATGGCGCGGACCACGCGGAAGATCGCGCGGGTTGTCGTTTGATCGGCGAAGACCCGCCCCGAGCGGGCGCCCAGGAAAAGCCCGGCGTCGGCGTTGCCTTTTCCGATGGCCTCCGACACATGGGCGGAGGCGGCGGTCTGGCGGCCGGTGTTGTCGGGAAGGGCGACCTCGGGTCCCAGCACGTCGCAGATCGTCTTCAGCCGCAGCGATCCGCCCGCGTTTTCCAGGAAAATCCGTTTTCCGGTATACGGGTCGCTCTCCATGTATTCCATCTTGGAGCGTATTTCCGCCAGCAGAGTATCGTCGAAGGCTTGACCGTCCATGGCTGTCCGTGCCGTGTTGCCGCTCGTTTTCATTTTTGCTCCTTTGCTTTCATCTCCTCGAAATCCGCGATCTGGTAGACGCCCTGCCGCAGGATCGTCTCGCCGTCCAGCGTCACGGTCGGCGCCCGCATGACGATGTCGACATGCGCCGGCGCCGGGTTGTCAATGCCGAATGTCCGTCCTTCGCCGATGCCCAGATGCACCGTGCCCCAGCAGCTCTCGTCCTCGGCCATCATGCCCAATCCCATCCTGGACTTGGGATTCAGGCCGAAGCCCAGTTCCACGACACGCTTCACATTCGGCGTGCCGTAGCGTTCCAGCAGGTCGGCAAACACGCGCGCTTCCGGGCCGCCGCGAACGCCCGCAATGCGGCCGTCGACGATATCGAACAGTACGGGAGCGGACGGGACTCCTCCGGGAATCAGCGCCGCGTCGGCGGCGAACACACCGTTGACGCCGCAGTCGGCCGGCCCCACGGCGGTCTCGATGTTCGGCAGCGGAGACCACTCGCCGCGGCCGCGGGAAAGCCCCGTCTGGTCCACGCTCTTGCGGCCGCATAGTGTGATCCGCAGATCGGTGCCGGCGTCGCTGGAAATCCGGACCTCCTTTGCCGCGGTCAGCATGGCGCCCAGCCGCCGGACCAGGGGCGCCATCCGTTCAAAGCCGATGGTCATCGCCGGCGAGGCGAAGACCGCTTCGGAGCAGGCCGGAACCGTGATGATGCGGACCCCTGCGGCGGTGGCGTCGCGGCGCGCCTGCGAGCTGGCCAGCGAGAAGGTCGGCACCAGCACCGCTGCGTGGGCCGAAAGGAGGGTATGCGCGGCTTCCGCGGGTGGGTTTTCCCCGTGCGCGGTCCGCGGAGGGAAGACGGCGACTTCTGGGATGCCGCCGGCGGCCTTGGCCGCGGCGGCGAGCAATTCGCCGATGGCTGCGTTGGGCGTGTCCGCCAGGATCGCGACGCGCTCGCCAGCCTGGACTTTGAGACAGCCTTCGATGATCATTGCCGCAGTCCGGCGACAGATAGCCGTTGGGTTTGTCATGTGGATTTTTTTATCCTTCGTGTGGGAAGGTGAACACGCGGGTGGCGCCGGCCTGGACCCGGCAGTCGTGGAGGTGCGTGCCCATGCGCAGGGTGCCGCGGAACTCCGTGCCGGGCTCCCCCCAGCCGACATGGGTGAGGTACACCGTTGTGCAGCCGCGCGCCGTGTCGCGCCAGACGTTGAAGTTGATGCGGTCCACGCCGTCGCCCAGAAGCTGCACCTCCGCCCGTGCGGCGGTCTCCGCGCCGAGACGCGCCAGCAGCCGCTGCAGCGCCCGCCGCGCGTGGGGCTTGGCGGGGAAGTCCCAGACGTTCTGGAACCAGACGGTGCCGAGAACCGTGCCCTCGCACCGTGCCGCGAAGCGCTGTTGCGGCATGCCGTGCGCGCGGAAGTGGCGGCCGGCGCGGTTGCGCGCCGGGTGGTAGTTGGTGGCGGTCTCATGGCGGAAATGGCCGCACGTCACGCAGCCCGAGAAATCGGTCGGCGCAACACGCACCTCGCTGATGACCTGTTCGAGGGGTGGTTTCGTCATCGGTCAATCTCCTTTCCGCAGCGGCGGCCCCATGAAGCGGCGCCAGCGACCGGCCGCTTGGCGGCCG
>CAYVKQ010000332.1:0-3855 GCA_964451945.1 uncultured Lentisphaerales bacterium | reverse complement strand
TGGCAGCGACAGCGGCGGCAATGCGGGAATCCAGGCCGACCTGCGGGCGTTTCATGTCTTCGGTGTGCATGGCTGCACGGCGATCGCCGCCCTGACGGCGCAGAACCCCTGGGGCGTCTCGGGCGTCCAGGAGGTGACGCCGGAGTTTCTTGATCGGCAACTCGACGCGATCCTGCCCCATTACGGCCTCGGCGCCGCCAAGACCGGCATGCTGGCGACGGCGCCGCTGATCGAGACCGTCGCCGACCGCTTTGCGCACGTGCCCGCCCTGCCCAAGGTGATTGACCCTGTGATGGTCGCCACCAGCGGCGCGCGGCTGCTGGCGGCCGACGCCGTGGCGGCGCTCTGCGTGCGGCTGCTGCCGCAGGCGACGCTGATCACCCCCAATCTCCCCGAAACCGAGGTATTGCTGGACCGGCCGGTCGGCGGCGGCGTCGCGGCGGCCGCAGCCGCCGCGCGCGCGTTGCGCGAACGCTTCGGCTGCGCCGTCCTGGTCAAGGGTGGCCACGCCACCGCCGCCCGCGCCTGCGACGTGCTGTGCGACGACGCGGGTTGCGTGGTGCTGGAGACGCCGGTGGTGGCCGATCCGCTGTCGACCCATGGCACGGGCTGTTCGCTCAGCGCGGCGATTGCGGCGGCGCTGGCGTGCGGCTGCGGTCTGCGCGAGGCCGTGGTCCGGGGCAAGGCCTATGTGTACGAGGCGATCCGCTGCGGTGTGCGGGTCGGCGCGCGGGCGACCGTCCTGGGGACGCCGTCGCGGATCCCTGTCGAAGCGGTGCGGGTGAGGCCGCTCGAGGCGGACGCCGCTTTCGATACCGAGAATCAAACGGAGGCGCTTGCAGAACCCCTGCAAGCGCTAGGAGTCAGGGTTCAGGATGCCAGGGTTCAGGCTGAAAGAACCCCCTGAACCCCGAACCCTGAACCCTTCGCTTGCACAAACCAGAGGTTGTGCAAGCGCCTCAAACGAACAAGGGATGGCGATCATGACACAATTGGAAGCGGCGAAACGCGGAGAGATGACCACGGCGATGGCCGCGGTGGCGCGCGACGAGGGGCTGGACGGCGAGGCGGTGCGGGCGGCGGTGGCGGCGGGGCGGGCGGTGATCCCGCTCAACCCGGCGCACGCCGGCTGCCGCGCGGTCGGCGTGGGACGCCTCTTCCGCACCAAGGTCAACGCCAATCTGGGGCGTTCGCCCGACCGCTCGGACAAGGGGGGCGAACTCGACAAGCTGCGCGTGGCGCTGGAAGCCGGCGCCGATTTCGTCATGGATCTGAGCGTCGGCGCCGATCTGGAGTCGGTGCGCCAGGGGATGCTCGACCATGCGCCGGTCCCCCTGGGAACGGTGCCGGTGTACGAGACGATTTCGCGGCTCGACGGGGCGATCCCCGACATGCGCCCCGAACTGCTGCTGGAGGTGATCGAGCAGCAGGCGCGGCAGGGGGTCGACTTCATGACGCTGCACGCCGGACTGCTGCGCCGCCACGTCGGCCTCGCCGTGCGCCGCAAAATGGGGATCGTCAGCCGCGGTGGCGCCATCATGGCCGAGTGGATGCAGACGCACAACCGCGAGAACCCGCTCTACGAGCGCTGGGACGACGTGATGGAGATTCTCGCCCGGCACGACGTCACCGCCTCGCTGGGCGACGGGCTGCGGCCGGGCTGTCTGGCCGACGCCAGCGACGACGCCCAGTTCGGCGAGTTGGAAGTACTGGCCGAACTGGTGCGGCGCTGCCGCGCGCGCGGCGTGCAGGTGATGGTCGAGGGGCCGGGACATGTGCCGTTCGACCAGATCCAGATGAACATGGAGCGCCAGCAGCGGCAGTGCGACGGCGCGCCGTTCTACGTGCTGGGACCGGTGGTCTGCGACATCGCCCCCGGCTACGACCACATCACCTCGAGCATCGGCGCCACGGCGGCGACCTTGCACGGCGCCTCGCTGCTCTGCTACGTCACGCCGTCCGAGCACCTCGGCCTGCCCGACGCCGACGAAGTGCGGCAGGGACTGGTGGCCCACCGCATCGCGGCCCATGCGGGCGACATCGCCCGCGGCCTGCCGGGGGCGCGGCGCGCCGACGACGCCATGGCCGAGGCCCGCATGGCCTTCGACTGGAAGCGGCAGTTCGCGCTGGCGCTCGATCCGCGGACGGCCGAGGCGCGCTGGCGCCGCACGCGGGCGCCCGACGCCGACCCCGGCTGCGCCGACGACCACTGCTCGATGTGCGGCAAGGCATTCTGCGCCGTGCGCACCAGCAAGCGGATGATCGAGAAGAGCGGCGCCCCGCGCGGCTAGTCTGAAGTTCCAGTGCTGACTCATGTGCCTTCCGGTACTTTCCGTTCAGCGCAGACGCATCTGTGCTCACTCCCTATTTCACATATTGCCGCGGAACAAAGCGGTGTCGCGCTTCACTTGCCACCGCACTCCAAATGGCTGGCGTCACGGCGGCAGCGTTGCCTTCCTTGACATCCCCGGCCCCTCCCGCTACCTTTTCGACATGGCGCGGTGCGCCTCCGCCCTCCCAGATGAGCCGGGTTGAGCTGTATTGGTGAGCCATAGCAGGGATGGCAAGCCTTAAAACGTTTCCGTAAGTGCTTGGAAATGAGGCGGGTGGTTGACCTGTGGCAGGGATAAAGCCCTGTTATTTTCCCTGCTGATTGTGATCCTCAATCAGCCGCTATGCAGATAACAAGAATGACAGACCACGAAACAAACGTTTGTCGGCACATGGTAGGCTCCGGCCTGTTCCTTGTCCTCTCACTGACGGCACTGACTGTTCTTGGCATCAAGAGTCGCTGGTCACCGCTGGCAGGCTTTGTTTTTTTCGCACCATTCTTGATTCTCTGGCTCGTTTGGGTCAGCCACCTTATCTGGTTCTTGGCTCGTGGCCGACTACAGGTGAGCCCTGCTTGGAGGCTCTTGACGGGGATTGGTGTCGTGATTGCATCTGTAATTGCGGCGACAGGCTTGTATCATGTTGGGCCGATTGCGCGTGCCCATGAGATCAGGCAGGCGATCAATGCAGGGCTGCTACAAGACTGCACGAATCTTCTCGATCAGTGGCCTATTGAAGGCGACCGTATCTTTCGTTCGACGCCCGAGTATGACAGGCTACCAATAAGCATCCGGATGTTGAACCCGGTGTACGTAACGAATGACCACAAAATCATGACTGACATACCGCCACACGTTGGCATATGTACTTGCGGGTTTGGCGGCTTTGCCATTGGTGTCCGCGTCTTTCACACCGACCAGGCGGCAGATACGTTTAGACGCCTTTGTGATGGATGGTACCGGCGAATGTCCCCGGGTGTTTACTACTGCAAACATCCGACATGACGACAATGCATAACCACGGCCTGCATGGAATCGGCGCTGGCGCGCCTCTCCATGAGGCCTGACGTTCTGCAAATAAGGAGATCAAAATGAGTATGAAAAACTGTCCATACTGTGCAGAAGAAATAAAAATAGAGGCCATCAAATGTAAACATTGCGGTAGCACTATGCCTGAAGTTCACGAAGAGATTCAGCAACAGCAGATTGAGGCAGAACAGGCGGAAGCGGCAGAAGCCTGTGCGATGACCAGCAAGTACGCAAAAGGAGCGCTTAGAAGGAGTTATTTCTGGGGGGTTTTTGGCTTCATCGTACCCGTAGCTTTAGGCTTTCTATGGGAATATGCTTCTAGAAATGGGGTTGATGCGGAGCTCAACCCTTTCCTCGAGCCAATATTCTGGGGTGTTACCGTAGCTAGCAGCTACCTTTTATGGAGTATGTTTTGGGGGATACTAATTGTACACCGTCCTGTAAAAAATTTTTACAGCCGATTCATAAAACGTATCGACGTTTAGAGTCGTCTAAT
>CAYVKQ010000331.1:0-3863 GCA_964451945.1 uncultured Lentisphaerales bacterium | reverse complement strand
AGGCGGGACTCGAACCCGCAAGGGTTTCCCCACAAGATCCTAAGTCTTGCGTTTTTTGGTCAAAAACATCTAAATATAAGGCGTTTTTTGAGATTTTGCTAAGTTGTGGTGGTTGGTTGTGGTGGTTCTCGAAAACCTGTCTCAACCTGTCTCATCAATTGTAGAAGATTTCAGCAAGGCGATTTCCCGACCCCGCCAGCCAGCGGCCAGCGTTGCGACGGCCGCTGCCTGGCGGGCCCATGCTGGTCGGAGTGTTGACGGAGCAATTGGTGCTAAACGATGACGCTCTGATGCGAACCAGTTACGCAAGGCCGGACACCGCGAGGGCGAACTCCGGCGGGGCATGCAACGTGTCAATGTTTGCAAGTGCGCTGCTGAAGGTGAAGCGCGCATTAAGCGCCGAGATCGACGTGCTGTCGAGTCCGGCGTAGGCGGCGCCGTTGGCGACGAGCAGTGCGCCGCTGGAGTTGATCGCCACAATGGCGTTGTAGGCCGTGGCGATGGCCGTGACGCCGGTCCACGTGGCCACAGTGGCGTCCGCCGAGCCATCGGCCAGGGACAATGCGACGGCCGTCCCGTCCGTCTTGACGAAACACGCCCACACGTTCCCAATTGCCATGCCGTGGAACGCGCGGATACCGGACAAGGCGGCCACGGCGGACACAAACGAACCGTTCAGTCCGGTCCCCGCGGCCTGCACGGTTGTCGCGGTCTGGATCAGCAACGCGGTGCCATAGCCACGCCTGGCCGCCCTCCGTCTTGCCGCCGCCGCGCGCCCCCCCGAAGAGGAGCTCGAAGACGTCCCACAGCGACAGCATGAACGCCTGCGGCCCCGGATGCGGCCGCCAGACCCCGCCGTCCGCCGCCTGGAGCGAGTCAGCCACCCGAGGCGCCTCCGCCGTCGTCCACGTCGCCGCGCGGCGCCAGGATCGGCATGGGCAGGTAGATCACGCCCCTCGGCGCCCGGATCTCGCCGATGCCCTCGCCGCCGTCGATGGTCTGCTCCCCGTCGTCCACGGTGTCCGCCGGCGCCTGCAACTGCCTCGGCGCGTCCCACCCGAGGATGTCGGCCAGCAGCCGCTCGCTGGATCGCGGGTCGAAGAGCTCGATCTCCTCCACGAAGGGCTCGCTCCACGTCCGCGTCGCCGCGTCGTACTCGACCTTGCGCTTGACGCGCTTGATGGCCCGCGCGCACGGATGTTCCCGCACCGCCTCGCAGAACCGGCCCCAGGGAAGCCGCATCAGGTCGGCGAAGTCTACGATCATCCCCGCCGCCCTGGCCGAGGCGTTCCGCAGCACCGCCTTGCGCGAGAGGATGCCCTCGCGCGCCGCGTCGGCCAGCAGAAACGCGAGACGCCTCTGAATGTACGGATTTGTACATAGCGCCGAGCCCTGCTGACGCGCCGACTTCGGGCTGTACCCCGCGCGGATGGCCGCGGCCGTGAGGGTCGGCTCCGTGAGCACCGCATGGCAGAAGCGCTCGTGGGCCGCCTCCGCCAGGGGCTGCGATATCATCTCGCGCCCGTCTGGCACGGCCTCGACGATCTCCCGCACCCGCCGCCGCGCCGCCCCGTGGGTGCGCTTCCGCGTCTTCCCCGCGGGTGTCCCGCGGCTGGTTTTCGGTGCCGGTTTCCCGCCCGGCAACCGGGCCTTTCCGGATGCCCTTTTCGCTGTCTGTTTCGATGCTCCCATGGCGTCTCCTCCACACGCACAATGTACATAGGCCAGTACATAGGTCAACCCCCTTCCGGCGCGCCTCCCTCCGCCGGCCCCGTCCCGTATGCAGCCGCCGTGCGTCCGTCGCCGTCCGTGCGTATCTTCCTTTTTTCCCTTCCTTATCCTCCGTTCCTTTCCTTCCTTCGACGTCCGTACGTGCCGGCGGAGGGAGGCGCGCCGGAAGGGGGACGGGAAGTTATTGACAGGAGCTGCGCTACGTATACGGTCTTTTATCTTCTTCCTTACGTTACGTACGTTAAAAGGGAAAACGCGCCGACACCTCCGGCCGGCCGCGCCCCCCGGCGGAAACGAATCCGCCTGCCCGCAGCCATGGACGTTAAGTTGTCCCTCAAACCAGACGCGGCGCGCGGGTGCGAATGACGTCAGCGGAAGTCATGGGCAAAGGCCTCCACGCTCGTGTCTCCTAACTGGCGACTCTCGCCCAAGGCGTCGGACTGGATCACGTCCCGACGTGCCGCAGGTTGTCGCAATTCTGTTCCATGCCGCCCTTTTACAGCCGGTCAAGACTCAGGTCAACCCCCTCCCGGCGCGATATATATATCGAAACTTCAAATGAGACAAATACCAACCAGATTTCCCAATGAATGCGGCCTTTTTGTGCATTTGTAGATCACAACAACCGAAAGCAAAAAACCGGTTATGTGTCAGCTTGTCAATAACTTTCCACCTTTTCCTCTTCGTCCCCTGCTCCCCTCGCGGGGCACGAGACGGAAACGAATGAAAAAAATGGAAGCTAACAAAACGTGACGTGACGAGATCACGCAACGGGTTCGCGCAACGGGACGGTGCCCCGCGAGGGGAGCAGGGGACGAAGTGTCGACACGATTGCCCCGCGCTGTTGACAATGAATCCCAAAGCATCGTGGCCACCATCCAAAATCTTCGTTGCGCTCGACACCTTTGCGAGGGTGCGCTATATTCCAGGCGGCTGGGTCAACATGGCGCTTGAGTGAACGAAGGTGGGTTGGCCACCGAGTTGACCGTGATTGGCAGATTTTGAGCACCGAGGCAACCATCGATCTGATCCCCGGCACGGAAGTGCGGGCGCGCGACCTACGCTGGGAGGTGGTGCTGACCCAGCCGATGGGCGGTCACACGATGCTCCGGCTGCGCGGGCTGGAGGGCGTCTTCCTCGGGCGCGAGCTGGACTTGCTGCACCCGTTCGAGCCCGTTCAGCCGATCACCCGCGACCTCGAACCGGCCCGCGCCGCACCGTTGCCGAACTGGCTCGTCTACCACCAGGCCTTTCTGCTGGAACAGGCCCTCGGCCACGACGCCATTCTCGCCACGCAGCCGGGCCGCCTGTGTCTGGAACCCTACCAGCTTGTCCCCGTGCTGCGCGCCATCCGCATGGGCCGCCCCCGGCTCCTGCTGGCGGACGGTGTCGGCCTCGGCAAGACGGTCCAGACCGGCCTGATCCTGACCGAGCTCATGGCCAGGCGTATCGCGCACCGCATCCTTGTCGTCTCGCCCGCCGGCCCGCTCCTCGAACAGTGGCGCACCGAGCTCCTCGAACGCTTCGGCCTGCGCGTGACCGTCATCGACCGCGCCACCCTCGACGATGTCCGCCGCGGCAACGAACTCGGCGCCAACCCCTTCGACCACATTCCCCTCGGGCTCGCCTCCATGGATTTTCTGAAGCAGGAGAGCGTCATCGACCTGCTTGACCGCGCCACGTATGACGTCGTGGTCATCGACGAGGCCCACCACTGCATGGACGTCGGCGCCACCGGCGAGCGCGAGGACTCGCTCCGGCGCCGCATGGCCGAGGTGCTGGCTCGGCGGTGCGACAGCCTCATCCTCGCCACCGCCACCCCCCATGACGGCAATGACCGTTCCTTTGCCTCGCTCTGCGAGCTGCTCGACTACTCGCTCGTCGACGGCCACGGCACGCTCCGCGGCGAGCGCTTCCGTGCCCATGTCGTCCGCCGCCTCAAGGACCACATCAAAGACCCCGCCACCGGCGAGCCCAAGTTCCGCAAGCGGGAGGTTCTGGCCGTCCCCGTCACCGCCGCCGGCAGCAACTATGCCCCCTTCCGCGAACTCCAGCGCGAACTAGTGCCCCGTCCCGCAAAAGGGCTTGCATAAAACTTTTGCGCGAGCTACACTATGCGCCATGAAAAGACA
>CAYVKQ010000330.1:0-3872 GCA_964451945.1 uncultured Lentisphaerales bacterium | reverse complement strand
CCTGAACCCTGAACCCTGAACCCTGAACCCTGAACCCTGAACCCTGAACCCTGAATCCTGCTCCTGCGGCGGTTCCGCGGGAGCCTGCACCGGGGGAAACGGAGTGCTCTATGATCATCGGCCACGCACACACTTGTTTCACGGTCAGCAACCTGGACCAGGCGATCGCCTTCTATGTCGACCGGCTGGGGCTGTCGCCCGCGTTCGAGTTCCGGCGCGACGACGGCGCCCGGTACGGCGTCTACCTGAAGATCGGGCCGCGCGCCTTCATCGAGCTGTTCCAGGGCGACCTCGCCGAAAAGGCGGAACGGCAGAGCTATGCCCACATCTGCCTAGAGTGCGATGACGTCCCCGACACGGTGGAGGTGCTCCGCAGCCGCGGCGTCGAGGTTTCGGAAGCGCGCCTTGGCATGGACCGCTCCTGGCAGGCGTGGGTGACCGACCCCTTCGGCAACCGGATCGAGCTGCACTCCTACACGCCGGAGAGCTGGCAGGCGCCGCACCTCGACCGCGCACCGTCCGCGCCATGACCGAAACCCTCCGCGCCAGGCTCGCCGCGCTGCCCGACAAACCGGGCTGCTACCTCTATCGCGACCGCTCGGGCAGGATCATCTATGTCGGCAAGGCGGTATCGCTGCGCAAGCGGGTGCAGTCGTACTTCCGCGCCTCGACCCTCCGCTCCGCGCCGCCCAAGCTGCGCAGCCTGGTCCATTCGGTCGCCGACATCGACCACATCGTCGTCCGCAACGAGGCCGAGGCGCTGCTGACCGAGGGGAACCTGATCAAGCAGTACCGGCCGCGCTACAACATCGTGCTGCGCGACGACAAACGCTACCTCGCCCTCCGCGCCGACCCGCGCGAGCCGTTCCCCCGCCTCGCCACCTGTCGCATCATCCGCGGCGACGGCGCCCGCTATTTCGGTCCGTTTCCCTCTTCGCCCGTGGTGCGCGCCACGCTCGACTTCGCCGAAAAGCGCTACGGGCTGCGGAAGTGTCCGGCGCTCGTCCCCGGTGCCGAGGACCACGCCCACTGCATCAACGACATCGTCCGCTTCTGCTCCGCCCCCTGCATCGGCCGCATCTCCGCCGCCGACTACCTCGCCCGCTTCGAAGAGGCGTGCGCCTTTCTCCGCGGCGAGCGGCTGGGGGTGATCGAGGAGGTCAAGGGAACGATGGAGGCCGCCGCCGCGGCGCACGACTTCGAGAAGGCGGCGGTGCTGCGCGACACCTGGATCGCCCTGCGCGAGATGATCCGCCAGCGCGCCCGTGTGGTGGCGACGCCGGCGATGCGCGCCGACGATGCCGCCGCGGGGCTCGGCGAACTGCAGCGCCTGATCGGCCTGCCCGCCGCGCCGGCGCTGATCGAGGGGTTCGACATCTCGAACCTCTTCGGCACCTGGACCGTCGCCGGCATGGTTGCCGCCGTCAATGGCCTCCCCGACCGGCGGCTCTACCGCCGCTTCCGCATCCGCGGCGTCGCCGGCGCCGACGACCCCCGCTCGATCGCCGAAGCGGTCGGGCGCCGCTACGCCCGCCTGCGCGACGAGGGGAAACCCCTCCCCGGCCTGATCCTGATCGACGGCGGCGTCACCCAGCTCCGCGCCGCCCGCGAACGCCTCGCCGTCCTCGGCCTGGCGTCGGTGCCGGTCGTGGGGCTCGCCAAGCGGCAGGAGGAGATCGTACTCGACGACGGCCGGCCGCCGCTGCTCCTGCCGCGCGATTCGGCCGCCCTGCTTGTCCTCACCCGGCTGCGCGACGAGGCGCACCGCTTCGCCGTCGACTACCACCGCCGCCTGCGCCGGCGGCTGATCCGCGAGTCGGCCCTCGACGAGATCGCCGGCATCGGCCCCGCCAGGAAAGCGGCGCTGCTCGCCCGTTTCGGCTCGGTCTACCGCCTCGCCCGCGCCGACGCCGACGCCATTGCCGCGGTCCCGGGAATTGGCCCCGAACGGGCCGCCGCCATCAAGCGGACCCTCGGCGGCGGCGCCTGAGGCGCCCGGTTTCGGAAATTGACAGCCGCTCCCGCTTGGCCTACAGTACCGCGCCGTTTGGAGCAGAAACCGGCGGAAGTGGTCAACCGCTGACTGGTGTGGCGCTTCAGCGGTGTCCCTGTCTGAAGACTCCCGCTCATCATCCCGGACCCGGCCACGTCGGCGCGGCCGCCGCCGCGGCGGTGTTCTCCTCCATGACGAAGTAAAACCATGAGCTTTTTTGCCTTTGTGCTGATCATCTCCTCGGCCGTGCTGCATGCCTCGTGGAACCTGATGGCCAAGAGGGGACGGATGTCGGTGCCGTTCTACACGGTGATCTGCTCGATGTGCATGCTCGTCTGGAGCCATGTTCTCTTCTGGACGCCGATTGACTTGCTCGCGCTGCCGACCCCGTTCTGGATCTATCTGGGAGGCAGCGTCGCTTCCGACCTGGTCTATTGCTACGGGCTGATGATGGCCTACCGCGTCCTCGAGATGTCCACCGCCTATCCGGTCATGCGGGCGTTGCCGATCCTGCTGACGGTCGTGGTGACGGCGGTGTTCGGACTGGGCAGTCCGCTTTCGCCGATGGCCAAGCTGGGGATGGTCGTCGTGTGCGCCGGATGCCTGCTGATGCCGCTGACGAAGTTCGCTGAGTTCCGCCCGGCGAAGTACTTCAACAGCGATATGCTGTTTGTCCTCGTGACGGCCTGCGGCACGACGGGGTACACGATCTTCGACAGCCAGGCGCAGCGGATCATGACCGCGGCCATGGCGGACTACGCCAAGCCGCTGCGCGCCATCACCTACTATTCCGTCCGCGTCGTCCTGCTCACCTCGTCGCTCTGGCTGGTGGTCATGCTCAGCCCGTCGAACCGCGCCCAGATGCGCGAGTTTTTCGCGGCGCGCAACTGGACCCCCTGCCTCGCCGGCATCTTCGCTTCGGCCACATATGTGCTGGTCCTGCTGTCGATGAACTACGTGACGAATGTCTCCTATGTCCAGGTGTTCCGCCAACTGGGGCTGCCGATCGGAATGCTGGCCGGTGTGTTCGTGCTCAAGGAACGCTGCACCCTGACGAAAAGCGTCGGTGTCGGCCTCATCTTGCTCGGGTTGCTGCTGACCTGCATCCAGGATCTGCTGCCCTCCTAGCGTAATCGGTTAGCGACAGGGGTGCGGCAGGGTTGAGCGAGAGAAAGAGGAAGGATGGCGGAGCCGCAGGCTTGTTTTGTGGCACGCTTTTCGGGGGATCGCGGTGGTTGATTTGCGCGGCCGGCGTGAACTCACTGAGTCGGCACGTACAGCGGCAGTCCCCCGAAGATACGGGCGAACATGTTTGCATTCCGGTCTTCTGCGTAGTGGTTCAGCGCGTGTGCCACGCGCTCTGCGGGACGGGTGCAGCAGGCGTTGAGCGTATGCAGGATGCTCATCAGGACGCTTCGCGTTTCGCGCCCTTTGACCGACTGGGAACCGTGACTGACCTTGCGCGCGATGGCCAGCGGCCGGACCGCGCGCTCGGCGGCATTGTTTTCGGCCGGCACGCGCGGGTCTTCGGTCCAGTGCCAGAGGCGGTCGGCGTTCTCGCGGAAGATGTTTTGCACGGCCTGCACGGACGGGTGTCGCGCCGGCGCGAAGGTGATGGTTTCGACTTTTCGCCGGATGAGCGCCGCCTGCACGAAGTAGGTCACCGGGTCTCCGGTATGGGCAGACCGCAGCGACATGGCCGCGCACAGCCACGGAACGAGGGCCTCCACGAAGGTTTTGCACTCGTTCGACGTGGGGTTCTCGACCGCCAAGGCGAGCGTGTCGCGCTTCAAATGCTCGAAGCAATAGCCACGTTCGCCGGCAAAGCAGTTGTAGGCGGCGTAGCGGTCGGTCATGAGCGTCCCGCCGCAGTCGGCGA
>CAYVKQ010000329.1:0-3893 GCA_964451945.1 uncultured Lentisphaerales bacterium | reverse complement strand
ACTTCAGGAATCGAGGTTGAGTTCGATGCGACGACCGGTGTGCCGCTGGCCATCGGCTCCAGGCGACGGAACAGGTTGCCACCGAACCACCAATAGCGACGGACCGAGACCGACCCGATCCGCTCGCGCGCGGCGGCGCGCACGCCTTTCGTGACGATCGGCTGGTAGCACAGGATCCACGTCCGGATATCAGATCGGCGCGCCAGGACCGCCGTCAGGTCGGCTAGGTGCGTTTCGACCCCGCCGACGTCGGGCGGATAGGTCTGGGAGAGGATGAGCACGCCCCGGGGACGCGCCTCCCGAACAACCGCATCACCCGTCTCTCGTCCGTCGCTCATGCGCCGACCTTCCGTCCGCAAAACTCCACCTCTTCGATCGGCAGTCCGAGCCAGTCCCAGAGCAGCGGATGCAGGTTGGCAAGCGCCGACAGCAGCCGACGCCGGCAGCGTCCGCCATAGACAAAGTTGATCCGCAGCGCCTCCTTCTCGAACAGCCTCCGGCCACCCCACTGATAGGGGCGCGCATCGCACAGAAACAGGGGCGTGTAGACGCTGAACGGCCACTTGTGAAGATGCCAAACCGCCATCGGCGAACGGTGGTGCGGCACGCGGAAATGAAAGCGTCCGGCCGGCGCCAAAATGCGGTGCACCTCCAGGACCGTCCGCTCGTAGTCGTCGACGTGTTCGAGGTAGTGCTCGCAGAAAACCTCTTCCACCGATCCGTCGTCCCATGGCCAGGGGAAATGCGACAGGTCGCATTGCACGTCGGGCGCGCCGCACCGGTCCACGTTCACATAGCCGTCGCGTTTTTTGTCACCGCAGCCAAGGTTTAGCTTCATCTTGCACCAGCCAGGGTTCAGGAGTCAGGGGGCGGGAATCAGGAGCAGGGCCTCCTGAACCCTTAACCCTGAACCCTGATTCCTCCTTGACTCCCGTTTCCTCTTCGAGTCCACTCGCAATCGTGTCCCCGCGCGCGCGGCCGTCGCGGTTCAGCAGCCCGTCCCACGTGCCGCGCCAGTAGTCGCGAAAATCGGCGAGCCGCCCGTTGCGCCGGTACCGGTTCAGATAATAGAGACACCAGAGCGGAACCAGGCAGAGAAACAGCGGGTAACAGCGCGCGTAGCGCCGCATGAACAGGATGCGGTTGCGGGCGAGATAATAGCCGCGGTCCAACAGCCGGTGCTCGTCGGGCGCCGTCAGGGGAATGTCATGATAGCCGACGGCGCGCGGCGTGTAAAACGTGGGCAGCCCGTGTTTACGATAGCGGAAACAGAACTCGGTGTCATCGTAGTTGGCGAAAAACCGGTCGTCGAAACCGCCGTACCGCTCGACAAACGTCCGGCGCGTGAAGATGATCGACGGCGCCACGCCGACCTTGCGGACGCCGTCGAACGAACCGTCGTCCCGGCCGTGATAGAAGCGGACTTTGCCCGTGAACAGCCCGATATCGGTACCGGCCGCCCAAATCTCGCCGGGCGCGCCCTTGTAGAGCACTTTCCCCGTCAGAACGCCGATGGGCTCGCGCGCCGCGATCGCCTCGAAATCGGCGACGAGGTTTTTCAGACAGTCGTCGCGCATGCTGACATCGTGGTCGAGAAACAGGATGTAGTCGCTGGCCGGATCGGCGGCGGCGAAGCCGGCGTTGCGGCCGCCGGTGACCCCGAGATTCCGTTCCTGCTTGTAATAACGAACCTGCGGAAAGCGGGCGATTATCTCGGCCATCAGCCGCACCCGCTCCGGACGCTCGCTGTTGTCGATCACGACCACCTCGAACACGCACCCCGTGCTGCGGAAGAGCGAGGCCAGCACCTCGTCGATGCCCGCATATTCGAACAGTGGGATGATGACCGAGATTTTCCTCATGGCTTTGCCACCGTCACCCTCCGCGCGCCGCGCGACATCTCCGGTCGAAAAGGAACGACGCCGCCACCGCCGCGCTGAGCGCGACGATCATGCCGTTCTGCAGCGGCTGGCGGCGCATCCGCACGGCGACGTCGTGCTCGCCCGCGGGGAGCGCCATCGCGCACCAGAGGCCGTCGGCCCGGTAGAGCGGCGTCTCCCGCCCGTCGACAAACGCAACCAGCGCGGGATCGAACGGCTCGGGCCACACAAAGAGACCCGGCTCCTCAAGCGCCACGCGGGCGCGCGTCACAAGCACGCCCGCCTCGCCGCGGCCGCATGTCAACGCGACCGTTTGCGGCGGGCGCGCGCTTTGCGCGGCGGGTGGCGGAGCATCGCTGACCGGCACGGAGCCGTCGTCGAGTGCCGCCGCCACCTGATCGTCCAAGGTGACCCCGCCACGCCAGCGGTGGAAGAGTCTCGGCAGCCCGCCGCCGCGGAGCTCGCCCAGCACCACCGCGTCGGCGCTCCCCCGCGCCGCACCGACGGTTCCGGTGCCCAGGGCGTACTCGCCGAGCGGCTCCATCACGCCCTGCCGCGCCAGCGGCTCGGCCTGCGTGAGCGGCAGCAGCAGAAAACGGACGCCGGTGAGCCGCCAGAACCGCAGCGGGTCGTTCTGCAGCGCGGCGAAGAACCGCGCCTGGGGCGAGTCGCCGCCCCGCTCGCCGGGAACGGGGTTGTTGAACCCGTGGACCGCCAGCGCCGTGTTGAGCCAGTCCTGCCCCCAGGCGTTGCGCGTCACATAGTTGGCGATCATGGCCGGACGGCCGCCAGTCCGCCGCCGCATCTCCCGCACGATCGCGTTCTCGGCGTGAAACGGCCGCGCGTCCAGCGGGATGACGTAGCGGCGCGCCACCAGCGCCAGGTCGGCGGTACCCAGCAGAACGAGAACGGCGACGGCGGCGGCTGGCGGTCGTCCCCCGCGCGCGGCGCGCGCCGCGACAAGCCAGAGCACTCCCGCCGCGGCGGCGGCGAGTCCGGCGGCGCGCCAGCAGTTGTAGACCGTGTAGCCGCGCAGGGCGGGCGCGAACGCGCCGAAGCCGAGTCCGGCAATATGGCGCTCGATTGCGGTCCCCGCGCCTGCGACCAGCAGCGCCGCCACGACCAGCAGCCCGGCCAGAATGGACACGGCCAGAAACAGGGTACGTCGTGTTTTTCCGGCGGTCTCGTCCGCGAGCAACGCGTTCAATCCGAACCCCGCCAGCAGCGCCGTCGCCACTTCGGTCAGGTGCAGGAACTTGACCGGTGCCCGCATATAGTTCATGTAGGGCAACGCGTAGAAAAGGCGGTAGACGGGTGTGTAGCGGCCCATCGCCAGCAGGAGCGTGACGATCCAGACGGTGCACCAGAACGGGATGTCGCTCACTGGCGGTGCGGAACTGGCGGGCGACGCAGGAGGTTTCTCGTCTGGCACGGGACGGCGACGGCGGCCCATCACCCACACGCAGACGGCAAAAAAGGCGCAGACGAGCGGGATCAAGCCGAGATACACCGTGTGCTGGCGGTAGTTCGGCGCCATCTTGCCTGCCACGAATCCGTGCGGACGCCCGAGGCGCCCCCAATAGGGATAGGGCGCGCGGAATGAGTCGTTGCCGAAAACCCCCGGCACCAGGAACTCGGCGCAATCCTCGGGCGGCAGGCTCCAGCCGGTGGCGAAAAGCCAGCGCTCCGCCGCGATCTGCGCCGACGCCCCGCCGCCGGTCTCGGCGGTCGATCCCCGGCCGGATGCCTCCGCGATCTGTCGGTCGCGGCCGACCAGGTGCTGCTGGAAGACTTGCCGGATCCCCCCCACGCCCAAAGCCGCGGCGACGACGGCGGTGAGTGCGAAGCGCGGACAGAACTCCAGCAGCACGCGACGCGCCGGCAAGCCGCCGCGCCACAACGCCAGCAACCGCCACAGGACGTAGCCCGCGACCACCGCCATGGCCAGAACCCACACGTCGGGCTGGCCGGCCTGCCCACACATCACCGCACAGCCGAGAAGCGCGAAGAGCC
>CAYVKQ010000328.1:0-3894 GCA_964451945.1 uncultured Lentisphaerales bacterium | reverse complement strand
CCTCGAACGTGCAGTTCGTGACGTAGACGGCCCCAGCCGCATAAAGCCCGCCGCCATTCAATGACGGATTGGCGCTGTCCGCAAAAGATGTCAGTCCGTTACCAGCGATCGTCGAGTCTACGAGGACCGTCCGCCCGGCGGCATAGACGCCGCCGCCATATTGCAACGTCCAGTTGTTCTCGATGCGACACCTCAGGATGAACCCGTTGTCCGAGTAAACGCCGCCGCCAATCGTTCCGTTGATGCCGGAAATCGACGTCTCGCACGCGCCATTGCCCTCGACGACGGAATCGACCAATCGGGCCCCGTTCGCCAGGAAGACGCCGAGTCCCCGATCCGAATAGGGATTGGTTTTCGTCAGCCGATTAAATGAAATCGTGCAATTGGTGATTGTCGCCGCCGCGCTCATGGCGCCGACGCCGGCACCGTAAACGACATGCCGCCCGATGGCGTTGTTCGTGACCACGCACGACGCCAGCGTCCCGCCTTTCAGCCCGATTGCCACGCCGGCACCGATCTGCTGCTCCGTCAGCGTCAGCGAGTTGCTCCAATAGATGTATCCTCCCGAAATCGCCAATCCCTCGACCCTGGCCTGCGGATGGTTCATATAGACGACCTGGCGGAGCGTACCATCCGTTCCAATGTTGAAGACGCCTTCGCGGCGGAACTCGGTCACGTCCGCGCCTTCGCCGACAAGGACGATTGCAGAATTCAGGCGAACCGTCTCCGTATGCCGGTAGATGCCGCGGGCGATATGAATCGTCGATCCGTAGTCCGCCGCCGCCAGCGCGTCAAAGACGTTCGTCGCGGCATTGTCGGACGTGTTATAGGGTGACACGGGGACATGACCCGGGTTCAGCTCGGCGTTGACGACGTAGAGGTCCTTCGGCGCCACGACGAACGTCAGCGACAGGAGCCTCTCCTGCCAGACTCCGCCGACGCACACCCGGACGTCGACCGTGTGAGTCCCGGGCGTCTCGAAGGTGAAGCTCGCGCTCGGCTCGTCCTGCACCTCGCCGTAGGCGCCGCCGTCAACCCGCCAGCGGTAGGCGAGCGTCTGCTCCTCGCTCAGGCGCACGGCGCAGTTCAGCGTCAGGGGCGCTTCCGTCACGCGCGAGTCGGAGACGATGGTGACTTCGCCCGAGAAATCCTCCAGCTGATATTCGTAGCAGCCGATGTCGATTGTCTTCGAATAGCGGTTCGTGCCGTCCAGGTCGAACTCGACCTGGCGGCCCAGCACGTCGTCCCAGCCCTGATTAACGCACGGAGAGGACACCTGCAGCCGATAGCCGCCCGGGGTGAAGCGCGGATCGTTCGCCGTAACGCAGCCGACGGAGGCCGAAGTGAATCCGACATTCGCGAAGCAGTTCGAGTAGACGACGTTCGCGTTGCCGCCCCACTGTTCGGTTCCGGACTCATTCGCCGTGTTGCCGGCGAAAAGCGTGTTCACGACACGTATGCCCGCCGAGTCGGCCTTGATGCCGCCACCGATGCCGCTCGATACGTTGTCCGCGACCGTGCAATTGACGATGGCGCAGTCCTGATCCGCCTTGATGCCGCCGCCGCCGCTTGACGCCTCGTTGCGCGCGATGAGGCAGTTGTCGACGGTCGCGCCCGCCGTGGCGACATAGACGCCGCCGCCGTACTGCATCAGGTTGTCGACGATCTCGCAATGGCTGACGGAAGCGCCCGCCCCCAGGAAGACCGCGCCATAACCGTTCAAGAACATGACGTGGTCGCGCACCATCGAATGCGTCAGCCGCGCACAGGACGACAGGTATGCGCCGTAGCCGCAGTTCGGGGAGTAGGTCTTCTTGGCATCGACGTTGGCCGCGATCAGGCAGTTGGAGACGACCGCATCACGGCCGAACGCCGCAAGTCCGAAGCCGCGCGCGTTGAACTGGCAGGCGCAGTTGTTCGTCACGACACAGCCGACGAGCGCGCCGCCCGACGGCTCGATCAGCACGCCGCCGCCCGCATAGTCGAAGTTGACCCCGCAATAGTGATACGTGTAGCCGCCGGTGATCGCAAAGCCCTCGACGCGCGCCTCGGGATGCCCGACCCGGAGGACGCGGTTGACCTGGTACGTCGTGCTGCCGAAATTGTTGATCCGCTTGAGCACGGTCTTGTCCGGCCCCTCGGTTGCAACCAGCCTGACCCCCTTGTCGACGACCAGCTGGTCGTCCAGCACGTATATCCCCGGCCCGACGTGGACGGTCGTGCCGCGGCCGGCGTCCGTCAGCGCCGCGGCAATGTCCCCATACGCGCCGAGCGGACGGTCCACGACGTCCGGATGGACCACGTACAGGTCGGACGGGCCCGCGGCGTCCTCCTCCGGAGTCCACGTCGTGCAGTCGACGAATATCGCCGCGCCCGATTGGTCGTAGTACTCCGGGTCGGTCGCGCGAGACGAGTTGTAGGCGCGGTTCTTCACGAAGCGGACGCCCGAGAAGACCGAGTTGGCGTTGCAGGTGTAGATGCCGCCGCCCTCGCCGGCCGCCGCATTCGCCTCGAACGTGCAGTTCGTGACGTAGACGGCCCCAGCCGCATAAAGCCCGCCGCCTTTGCACTTCGGATTGGTCTGGCCGGAGTACCACGAGAAACCGTTCTCCTTGACCGTCGTGTTCTCGATGACGGTCGTATCCGCGGCGAAGATGCCGCCTCCCTGCTGCGTCGAGCGGTTTCCGACGATCAGACAGCCCGAAATGAACCCCCGGGCCGAAAAGACGCCACCAAAGAAACTGGGACCCGAATTACCCTCCTGCAGAGAGCAGTTCTCGCGAACTGTCGAGTCAAGAAGTCTGGCGCCGTTGCTCAGGTAGACGCCGACACCCCTCTGCTCGTAGTCGTTGTTTTTCGCGGTGCTGTGCAGGTTGTAGGCAATAAGGCAGTTCGTCACCGTTGCCTGCCGGCTGAGCGCGGCGACGCCGCCGCCGAAGACGATGTAGCGGGCAATGGCGTTGTTCGTCACCGCGCAGTCCGCCAGCGTGCCGCCGGCGGCGCCGATGCAGACGCCGGCACCGCAGTAATCCTCCGATGTCTTGCCGCCGGTGTTGTTCCAGAAGATGTATCCGCCAGAGATCGAGAAGCCCTGGACGATGGCTTTTTCGTTGCCGATGTAGACGACACGCCGTATCGTTGCGTCCTCTTTGATCGCGAAATCCCCTTCCCGGCGAAGGAAGGTATTCTCGCGACCGTTCGCCGACTTGAGCACAATCGCGTTGGTGACCGAAATTGTCTCCGTCAGGTCATAGGTGCCGTCGTTGACAACAACTGTATCGCCGTCCTTGGCACAATCAACACCCTTTTGGATTGTCGCAAACGGATGCCCGGCATCACCGACCGCATCATCGTTACCGCCTATGTCCACGTAATAAGTCTTGGCATCATCGGCCCTTCCGGACAAGGCGACAAATGCCACACAGACACACAACACGGCACTAATTGCTACGATGGGGGGGGTAAACGCGGTTTTGACGAGTTTCATCGTGCTTTTCCTTTCACAATCTGAATAAATTGTACTACAAAATCAGTCCGCGGTCAAGCCGCAGAACGACGAGGCGTTGGTCGTGAAGTTCTCCGTAAAGCAGTCGACCCGTCCCGGAAAGCGGTCCCAGTAGGCGCCGTGACGCTCGTAGCCCGGAAGGACGTCGTCACCGACCTTCTCGAACCGGCACCGGTCGTAGACGATGCCTTTCGTCGGCACGTCCGCGCGTCCCTGCCAGAGCGGCAGCTCCAGCGCGCGGGCGCGCACGTTGCGGAAGGTGATGTCCCGGATGCCCGCGCAGCGCGTACCCTTGTCCGCCGACTCGATGGACGAGTAGATGGGGTGCCCGTAGATCTCCCTCATCTCGATGTTCTCGAAGAGGAGGTCGTGGATGCTCGTCGCCTCGC